>DASWQX010000111.1:0-2536 GCA_036403495.1 Thermoanaerobaculia bacterium | reverse complement strand
CGTTCGTGAAGGCTCATCCGGAGACCCACGTCGGCGCCCTCACCGGCAGGCTGGTCAGGCCTTCCCTCGGCGGCCGTCCCGCCACGCTGGACGCCTGCGGCATGATCCTCACGCGCAACTGGCGCCACCTCGACCGCGGCTCCGGGGAGGTCGACCGCGGGCAGTGGTCAACGGCCGACCGGGTCTTCGGCGCGACGGGCGCCGCCTCGCTCTTCCGCCGCGCGGCGCTCGACGACGTGGCGGTCGAGGGGGAGATCTTCGACTCCCGTTTCCACTCCTTCCGCGAGGACGCCGAGCTCTGCTTCCGCCTGCGCGAGCGGGGGTGGGAGGTGATCTACGAGCCGGCGGCCGTCTGCGAGCACCGCCGCTTCAACCTCCCGGAACGGCGCTCGGCGATGCCGGCGGCGGTCAACCTCCACTCGCTGAAGAACCGCTACCTCCTGCGGCTCTATCACCAGACGGCCGGGAACCTCCTCCGCACCCTGCTCCCGACCCTGGTCCGCGACCTGGCAGCGCTCGGCTGGGTGGTGCTGCGCGAGCGCTCCTCGCTCGCCGCCTACGCCTGGCTCTGGCGCCATCGCCGGGAGATCCGCCGCCGCCGCCGCCTGATCCAGGAGCGGCGGACCGTGCCGCCGGCGGCCATCGACCGCTGGTTCGGTTCGCAGGGAGAGCCCCTTTGAGGCCGCTCTCCGTCGCCCTGATCGGCAGCCGCGGCATCCCCGGGAGGTACGGAGGCTACGAGACGCTGATGGAGGAGCTCGGGGTCCGGCTGGTCGCGCGCGGCTTCCGGGTGACCGTCTACTGCCGCTCCCACTCGACCCCGCGGGAGCTGAAGAGCTGGCGCGGCGTCGACCTCGTGGTGCTGCCGACGATCCGCCACAAGTACCTGGACACCCCCGTCCACACCTTCCTCTCCTGCCTCCATGCCGCGTCGGCCGGCTACGACGCCGCCCTGGTGGTGAACTCGGCGAACGCGCTGTTCGTGCCATTGCTCCAGGTCGGCGGGATTCCCGTGGCGCTGAACGTCGACGGCATCGAAAAGCGGCGGGCCAAGTGGGGGGCCTTCGGCCGTGCCGTCTATGCCTTCTCCGAGCGGCTCGCCTGCCGGGTGCCGGACGCCCTGGTCACCGACGCCGAAGTGATCCGCCGCCACTACCTGCGGCGCTATGGCGCGGAGTCGGTGCCGATCGCCTACGGCGTCGATCCCCGCCCTCCCGCCACCACCGGGGTCTTGGAAAATTTGGGCATCGCTCCTCGGCAATATTTTCTTTACGTCAGCCGTTTCGAGCCGGAGAACAACCCTCATCGGGTGGCCGAGGCCTACGCCCGAGTCGGCGGCGGCCTGCCGCTGGTGATGGTCGGCGGCGCGCCCTACGCGGGAAAATTCATCGCCGGCTTCAGCCGCGGCGCCGATTCGCGCATTCTCTTTCCGGGGGCCATCTACGGCGAGGGGTACCGCGAGCTCCTCTCGCACGCTCTCGCCTATGTCCACGCCACCGAGGTGGGGGGGACGCACCCGGCACTGGTGGAGGCGATGGGGTACGGAAATTGCATTTTAGTCAATGACACGCCGGAAAACCGCGAGGTCGCGGGGGGGGTCGGATGGTATTTCGATGCGACGGAACCCGCCACCCTGGCAGCGGGGCTCGAATGGGTGAGGAGCCATCCCGGCCGGTCACGGGCGCGCGGCCGGGCGGCGGCCCGGCGGGCGCGCCTTCTCTTCTCCTGGGAGCGGGTGACCGACCGCTACGCGGAGCTGCTCGCCAGGCTGGCGGGACGTCCGGCGGGGGCCCTATAGACGGAATGTCGGCCTCGTACGTTAGAATCAACAGATTGGAATGAATCTGCTCGTGTTCTCCAAACAGAATCTATGCTGAAAGAACGAGCTCGCATTCTCGCGGTCGCGATTTTCTCCTTCGACCTGGCTCTCGTCTCCGCCGCCTTCCTATGCGCCTACGGGTTGCGCGATGTCGTGCTCCCGCAAATGGCGCCGGCGACCTTCCCCAGCCGTCTCCACTCGCTGACCGACTACCTGCCGCTGCTGCCGCTGGCGCTCGCCATCTGGGGTGGGCTGCTGCTCAGCTCGGGGCGCTACCGGTCGCACCGCACGGTACCGCTGATCGACGAGGCGTGGGCGATCCTCCGCGTCTGCGTCAGCGGGGCGATCCTCTTCACCCTCGCCCTGTACCTGAGCCGGTGGGACGAGCGGCTCCTGGGGACCGACCGGATCAGCCGCTTCTGGTCGCTCCTCTTCGCCGCCTTCTGCTGCCTGTTCCTGCTCACCGAGAAGCTGGGCCTGCGGCTGACCTCGCGCTACGTCCGCGCCCACGGCTTCAACTACCGCACCGTGCTGATCGTCGGCACCAACGACGCGGCGCTACGGATCGCCGACTCGATCCGCAGCCACCGCTTCTGGGGCTACCGCATCCTCGGCTTCATCCGCAACGAGCACGGCTGGGAGGAGGCCTGGCCCGCCGCCTATCCGATCCTCGGCGAGACCGGAGACATCCCACGGATCGTCGAGAGCCACTCGGTG
>DASWQX010000110.1:0-1770 GCA_036403495.1 Thermoanaerobaculia bacterium | reverse complement strand
GTCGAGGGAAGAGCGATGCGGGGAGCGTTGAAATCGAGCTTCGTCCTGGCCGGCCTGCTGGTGCTGCTCGCCGGCGCCTGCCGGCCGCCGCGGGGTCACAGCTACGTGGTGCGGGCCCAGGTGGTGGAGATGCCGGGCGCGGCCAACGGCCAGACGTTCGTGCTCCATCACGAGGCCGTCGACAACTTCGTGACGCACGACGGCAAGATGGAGGGGATGGACTCGATGACCATGCCCTTCCTGGTCGCCCGGACGGTTCCGCTGTCGCAGATCCAGCCCGGCGACAAGATCGAGGTCATCCTGCACGTCGACTGGCAGGCGGACCGAGCGGTCGAGATCACCGGCCTGCGCAAGCTCGCCCCCACTCAGACGCTCGACTTTCGCGCGGCACGCCCGCCACGGAAAAGCTAGGAACCACACTCGAAAATCACAAGGGAGAACTCATATGCCGGTACGTAAAGCCAGCGCGGTTTGGGAAGGCGGTATCAAAGAGGGCCACGGCACGGTCAAGCTGGGGAGCGGCGCCTTCGAAGGTCAATACTCCTTCAGCTCCCGCTTCGAGGAGGGGACGGGCACCAATCCCGAGGAGCTGATCGGAGCCGCTCACGCCGGCTGCTTCTCGATGGCGCTCTCGGCCGGCCTCGGCCGCGGCGGGATCACGCCCACGCGGGTCGCCACCACCGCCAAGGTCCACCTCGAGAAGGTCGGCGAGGGGTTCAAGATCACCCGCATCGAGCTCGACAACGAGTCCACGGTGCCGGGCATCGACGACGCCACCTTCCAGGACTACGCCCGCAAGGCCAAGGAGGGGTGCCCCGTCTCGCAGGCCCTGGGCGGCGTCGAGATCACGCTCAACGCGCGGCTGGTGAGCTGACACGGGGCGGGCGGAGCGCGGCGGGAGAGGAGAAGATATCGAAATGCATCTATTTTCTCCTTGACTTCTCCTCTTCGCGCCCATACCCTCCAGCTACTCACTCCCATCGTCGAAGAAGGAGAAGTTTCAATGGTCTGGAAGAAGAGTGACGACCCGCCGACCCACCACCCCGAACCCACTCCCGCCCCCCGTCCCATGACCTCGTCGGCGCCCGCGCCGTCGCCCTCGCCGATCCCGAACGAGCCGCCGCGGCCGGCCACCGGCCGTGCCACGATCGGACCGTCGATCTTCATCAAGGGGGACCTCTCGGGCGAGGAGGACCTGGTGATCGAGGGCCGGGTCGAGGGGAAGGTGGACCTCAAGCAGAACAACGTGACGATCGGCAAGAACGGCCGCGTGAAGGCCGACGTCTTCGGCAAGGTCGTGGTCATCGAGGGCGAGGTGGACGGCAACGTCTTCGCCCGCGAGCAGGCGATCCTCCGGCAGTCCGGCGCGATCCGCGGCAACATCACGGCGCCGCGCGTGATCCTCGAGGACGGCTCCCGCTTCAAGGGGAGCATCGACATGGAGCCGCCGAAGGAGATGGGCGGCCCCGCGCCGGTCCGCAACGTCGAGGTGAACCGGCCCGAGGCCGCAGGAGTGAAGGCCACCGCCTGATGAGCTGGTTTTCACCCCGCGGGACCGCCGCCCCCCGTAAAGAGCAGGGCCGGAGCCAGACGGCCGTCGAGCCCGATCTCCACCGGTCGCTTGCGTTCGCCGCCCTCTGCGAAGAGATGCGGCGGCGCAAGCTGCAGGTGCTGGACCTCGGCTCGGCGGTCGGCTCGAACGTCGAGTTCCTTTCCCAGTACGGCTGCAAGCTGTTCATCGAAGACCTCTACGCCGCCCTCTCGTCCCGC
>DASWQX010000109.1:0-1915 GCA_036403495.1 Thermoanaerobaculia bacterium | reverse complement strand
GGCGTTGGTGTAGCCGATGATCGAGAGGACGGGCACCCCCTCCTCCCGCCGGCGGCGGCGGCGCAGGTCGCGCTGGCGCGACAGGGACTCGACCTGCTTCTCCAGCGCCCGGATGCGGTCGCGGATGCGGCGGCGTCCGATCTCGACCACGGTCTCGCCAGGACCCCGGCCGCCGATTCCGCCGGTGAGACGCGAGAGTCCCGCGTCCTTCTCGGTCAGGCGGGGGAGCGAATACTTGAGCTGCGCCAGCTCGACCTGGAGCTTGCCGTCGCGGCTGCGGGCGCGCTGGGCGAAGACGTCGAGGATCAATTGCGTGCGGTCGATCGCCTTCAGGCCGGTGGCGTCCTCGAAGGCGCGGCTCTGCGCCGGTTTCAGGTCGATGTCGAAGATAGCCACCGTGGCGCGGCTGCGCATGGCTTCGAGCACGATGTCCTGGAGCTTGCCGCTCCCCACCACGGTGCGCGGATGGACCTGCGCGCGCTTCTGGCGCACGGTGCCGGCGAGGGCGACCCCGGCCGAGCGCACCAGCTCCAGCATCTCCTCGAAGTGCTCGTCCTCGGGGGTGATGCCGATCACCAGCGCCCGCTCCTTGCGGGTCTCGCCGGCGGCGCTGGTGACGCGGGCGAACTCGTCCTCCAGCGCCCGCATGGTGGCCTCGACGTCGAAGTCGAGCTGGTGGACGTCCGCCGCCTGGATCTTCTCGAAAGGCTCGTGGCCGTTTTGATCGTCGCCGTCCGGTCCCAAAGGCGCCAGATGCGCCAGCTCGATCCGCCCGGGGAGGCCCGTATCGAGGACCTCGATGGCGGCCACCAGATCGAGCCGCAGCAGGGCCAGGTCGTTGAGGTCGTCGCGGGTCAGCGGCTCCCCCTTCAGATGGGTGTGCACGAGCCGCAGGCCGCGGAAACGGCCGACGCCGCCGCGCAGGCGGCCGATGTCGGGAAGGGTGAGGCTGTGGGCGCTCCCCACGATGACGTTGCGGACGTTGCCGTCGCGGCCGAGCAGCACTCCGACCTGCCGGTTGAGCCGGCGCGAGGTCTCGGTGAGGTGGCGCGCGAGCTCGGGGGAGACCACCTGCCGCGGATCGACGCGGCGGCGGTAGGTGCGCTCCAGGGCGCGGACTTCGGACGCTTTGATGCCGCGGATGTCGCCGTCGAGCTGAGGAATGGAAGATCTCCTTGCGGTCAGTTGAGGATCGGGGGCGAGTAGTAGTCGTCGGTCGAGAGCGGCTCGATCCCCATCCCCATCAACGTCAGCAGCAGCTCTTCCCTTACGGAGGGATCGGCCGCTTCGAGCAGGGCCTGCTTCTCGGCCGGCCGGAAGGGGAGGGCCACGGAGAGGCCGTTGAGCAGCGAGATGCCGGGCACGCTGGCGAGGAGGTCGTAGTCGAACTCCAGCTCGTGCTTGTCGCCGAAGGCGCGCAGGGCGCGCATCATCTGTTTCGGATTGAGAAAGACGTTGAGCTCTTCCAGGTCGCGCGCGAACTCCGAGTAGTCGACCCGCACCCGCCGGTAGCCGCGCGGGCGCGACAGCTCCTCCAGGATGTGGAAGCGAGAGACGCCGCGCAGCACGATCAGGTAGCGCCCGTCGTCCTGCGGCTCGCACTCCTCGATCCGGCCGAGGCAGCCGATGCGGTAGATCTCGGGGTTGTCCGGGTCCGGGTCCTCGACCTGGGGCACCCAGTTGTCCTGCCGGGGCATCAGCGGCTGGACCATGCCGATGAGCTGCTCGCCTTCGAGCGCGTCGGCCACCAGGTTGCGGTAGCGCGTCTCGAAGATGTTGAGCGGCAGCAGGTTCCCCGGCAGCAGCAGGGAGCCGGTGAGGGGGAAGACGGGGATGACCTGGGGGAGCGGCCTGGTTTCGGGCATCATCTATAAAACAGGGTGCGCGAGGGGGTCATTCCCTGGGACGGGCGACC
>DASWQX010000108.1:0-5646 GCA_036403495.1 Thermoanaerobaculia bacterium | reverse complement strand
ATCCGGCCGCGCCCCTCCGGCAGCACCCGGCTCCACGAGATGCTGAAGCGGTAGGCCCCAAGGCCGAGGTCGCGCATCAATCGCACGTCCTCCTCGTAGCGCCGGTAGTGATCGCAGGCGATGTCGCCGTTGTCGCCGGTCGGCACCAGCCAGGGAGTGCGCGTGAAGCGGTGCCAGATGCTGGGCCCGGCGCCGTCGGCCAGGGGGGAGCCTTCGACCTGATAGGCCGAGGTCGCGGCTCCCCAGAGGAAGCCATCGGGAAACGAAAGGGGATTTGTCATCGTTGGAGGTCGCCTCAGGAGGCTCCGCGACTCTACAGCACCGCGCCTCCCCTCGATACTATGAAAACGCGTTTACATCGAGCTCGGTGATCAAACCGTTATCCTGGGACCATGACGCCGGCGTTCGAAGATGGGTTGCGCGCGCTCCTGGAGGGGCATCTCGCCTCATTCCAACGGCGGAGTGTGGCGCTGGGGGAGCGCCGGGCCGCGGCGGTGGCAGTGGTCGTGGTTCCAGATGAGGACGGCCGCGCCGCCGTCCTCCTCACCCGCCGCGCCTCGACCCTGCGGCGGCACGGCGGCCAATGGGCGCTCCCCGGAGGCCGGCTCGATCCGGGGGAGACGCCCGAGACGGCGGCCCTCCGCGAGCTCGAGGAGGAGGTCGGTCTCATCCTGCCGCCGTCGAGCCTCCTGGGGCGTCTCGACGACTATCCGACCCGCTCGGGCTTCGTGATCGCGCCGGTCGTGGTCTGGGGTGACAGGGGAGATGCCGCGGTGCCCCTCCGCACGGACCCCCGCGAGGTCGCCGGCGTCTACCGGGTGCCGGTCGGCGACCTCCTCGATCCGGCGAACCTGGTCCTCCAGTCGATCCCCGAGAGCGACCGGCCGGTCCTCGCCCTCGCCATCCTGGGCACCCTGATCTACGCGCCAACGGCGGCGGTTCTCCACCAGTTCGCGGAAGTGGCGGTGGCGGGACGGGAGACCCGCGTGGTCGATTACGAGCAGCCGCTGTTCGCGTGGAGGTGAGGGTCAGCCGGGCCAGTAGGATTGGCCCCAATCTGGAGTAAAGTTACCCCGCCTTTTTTGCCATCACCCTGACTCTCGCCAACCGCGAGGAGGACGCATGGACGCTCCCGACACGAAGTCGCTGCCTGAGAACGCCTATTCGCCGCTCGCCCCCGGCGAGGTCTACACCCCGATCGTCCCCGCCCGCGTCCAGCAGGAGGAGGCGACCTTCCGGTCGGTCGGCTTCGGCCTCTTCCTCTGCGTCGTGTTCACCGTCGCCTCGGCCTACTCGGGGTTGAAGGTGGGGCAGGTGATGGAGGCGTCGATCCCGATCTCGATCCTCGCCATCGGTCTCGCCCGCGCTTTCCCGCGCCGCTCGACGCTGCTCGAGAACGTCATCATGACCAACATCGGCGGCACCTCGGGGGGCATGGTGGCGGGGGCGATCTTCACCCTGCCGGCGCTCTACATCCTCCACCTCTCGCCGAACCCGGTGCAGACCTCGTTCATTCTGATCGCCGGCGGCTGCCTGGGAGTGCTCTTCCTGATCCCGCTGCGGCGCTACTTCGTACGCGAGACCCACGGCCAGTTCCCCTTCCCCGAGGCGACCGCGATCACCGAGGTGCTGGTCACCGGTGAGAAGGGGGGCTCGCAGGCCAGCCTGCTGCTCCAGGCGACCGGCATCGCCGCCCTCTACGACTTCTTCGTCACCACCTTCCAGGTCTGGCGCGAGACCGTCGACTTCCAGTTCGTGCCGGTGATGAAGGCGCTCGCCGACCGCGCCCGTATCGTGGTCCGTTTCGACGCCATCTCCTTCATCCTCGGCCTCGGCTACGTGATGGGCCTGCGCTCGTCGATGATCCTCTGCGCCGGCGGCTTCCTGTCGAACTTCGTCCTGGTGCCCCTGGTCTGGATGATCGGCCACGACTTCCCCGGCGTCGTCTACCCCGGCGCCAAGGCGATCGGCACCATGGCCGCGTCGGACCTCTTCCGCAACTACGTCCGCTTCATCGGCGTCGGCGCCATCGCCACGGCGGGCATCTTCGGCATCCTCAAGTCGCTGCGCATCGTCGCCGGCTCGTTCGCCATCGCCGGCCGCGCCTTCAAGCACGGCGAGGACGCGGGGCAGGAGCGCACCGACCGCGACATGCCAATCATGACGATCCTGATCGGCGTCATCCTCACCGCCGTCGGCGCCGGGATCTTCTTCAACACCCTCGAAGGGACGCTGATCGCCGCCCTGGTCGGCCTGCTGCTGACCCTGATCTTCTCCTTCTTCTTCGCCTCGGTGGCCGCCAACGCCATCGCCACCACGGCGCGCAACCCGGTCTCGGGGATGACGATGCTGACCATCATCATCTCGTCGCTGGTGATGCTCCGCTTCGGCCTCTCGGGGACCACCGGCATGTTCTTCGTGATGGCGATAGCCGGCATGGTCTGCACGGCGCTCTCGATCTCTGGCCAGGTGATCACCGACCTGAAGACCGGCTACTGGCTCGGCTCGACGCCGGCGGTGCAGGAGCGGGTGAAGTTCCTCGGCATCCTGGCGTCGGGGGTGGCGGCGGCGCTGACCATCGTGCTGCTGGCCCGCACCTTCCAGTTCGGCGAGGTGACGCCCGGCGACATCCGGCCGATGCTGGCGTCGCCCCAGGCCTCGATCATGAAGGCGCTCGTCCAGGGGTTCATGAGCCACCAGCCGGTGGCCTACATCCTCTTCGGCATCGGCGGCGTCATCGCGCTGATCATGGAGATGCTGGGCGCGCCGGCGCTGATCTTCGCCCTCGGCATGTACCTCCCCTTGGAGCTCAACACGCCGGCGCTGGTCGGCGGCTTCCTCTCGCACTGGCTCAACCGGCGCTCCGAGCGGATGACGCCCGAAGCCGGCCGGAGCGTGCGCGAGCGGGGGGTCATCATCGCCTCGGGTCTGATGGCCGGCGGTGCCCTCGGCGGCGTCTTCGGCGCCGGCCTCCGCCTCTCCCCCTGGTTCCGGGAGGATCTGATCAAGACTCCCTTCTTCGACAACGAGCCGGTGGCGCAGATCGTCTCGATCGTGCTCTTCCTGGCGCTCTGCCTCTACGTCTGGTTCGGGTCGCTGGGGCGGCGGCGGGCGGCGTAGGCGCGGCGCGGTGGGCGAGCTGGCGCCCGATTTGCACCTGAACGGGGTTCCCGCGCCTGGGTTCGAATTCACCCCGATCAGGAGGCAGCACCCATGACCAGCGACCCGAAGACACCCGCGAAGAGGGCGAATAAGTCCGCCGCCAAGGCGACCGTCAGCGGTCCGGCCGGCGGCCAGGACGACCGCAACGACGACCTCAAGAATGACCGCAATAATGATCCCGCGGTCCGCAAAGCGAAGAACACGGATGCCCTTGCCGCGGCTTTTCCCGCCAACAAGAACAAGCCCAACGAGTATGGGGAGGCCGTCCGGAAGCCCAAGCGGGGCGCTACCGCGGAGCCGCGCGACCTGGAGACCACCGGCAGCACGCTGACCGAGACGGTCTCCTCGGACAAGACGGGCACTCAAGCCCGCCCCGGCTTCAATCCCGGCAACGATCCGCTCGACCGGGTGCGCGTCGATTCCGGCGGCCGCGTGCTGACGACGAATTTCGGCCAACCGGTTGCCGACAACCAGAGCTCGCTCAAGGCCGGGCTCCGGGGCCCCGCCCTGCTGGAGGACTTCATCCTCCGCGAGAAGATCACTCATTTCGATCACGAGCGGATCCCCGAGCGGATCGTGCACGCCCGCGGCTCGGCGGCCCACGGCTTCTTCGAGTGCTACCGGCCGATGGCCAAGCACACGCGCGCCTCGTTCCTCTCCGAGGCGGGCAAGCGCACCCCGGTGTTCGTGCGGTTCTCGACCGTCGCCGGAGAGCGCGGCTCGACCGACACCCCGCGGGACGTGCGGGGCTTCGCGACGAAGTTTTACACCGATGAGGGTAACTTCGACATCGTCGGCAACAACATCCCGGTGTTCTTCATCCAGGACGCCATGAAGTTCCCGGACCTCGTGCACGCGCTCAAGCCCGAGCCGCACCATGGGATGCCGCAGGCCGCCAGCGCTCACGACACGTTCTGGGATTTCGTCTCCCTGATGCCCGAGTCGACCCACATGCTGCTGTGGGTGATGTCGGACCGCGCCCTGCCGCGGAGCTTCCGCACCATGCAGGGCTTCGGCGTGCACACCTTCCGGCTGCTCGACGCCCGCGGGCGGTCGAGCTTCGTCAAATTCCACTGGACGCCGGTCGCCGGCACCCATTCGCTCGATTGGGACGAGTCGGTGAAGATCGCCGGCGCCGATCCGGACTACACCCGCCGGGACCTCTGGGAGTCGATCGAGGCGGGCGTGTTCCCCGAGTCCGAGCTCGGCTTCCAGATCTTCGGCGAAGAGCAGGCGGACGGATTCAGCTTCGACGTCCTGGACGCCACCAAGATCGTTCCCGAGGAGCTCGTGCCCATCACGCCGGTGGGCCGCATGGTCCTCGACCGCAACCCGGACAACTTCTTCGCCGAGACCGAGCAGGTCGCCTTCGGGGTCCAGAACCTGGTTCCCGGGATCGACTTCTCGAACGATCCGCTGCTGGCCGGGCGCATCCACTCCTACTTCGACACCCAGCTCTCGCGCCTGGGCGGCCCCAACTTCCACGAGATCCCGATCAACTCATCCGTCGCGCAGGCCCACAACAATCAGCGCGACGGCCTGCACCGCCAGGCCATCCACCGCGGCCGCGTCGCCTACGAGCCGAATTCCCTGGGCGGCGGCTGTCCGTTCCAGGCCGGCGCGGCGGGCTTCACCTCCTTCCCGGAGCCGATCGCCGCCGACAAGCTGCGCGGCAAGCCAGAGAAATTCGCCGATCACTACACCCAGGCGACCCTGTTCTGGAGCAGCCAGACGCCCTACGAGAAGGATCACATCGTGCGCGGCTTCCGCTTCGAGCTCACCAAGGTCCAGGTGCCCGCGATCCGGCAGCGCACGGTCTCGATGCTCCGCAACGTCTCCGACGAGCTCGCGCAGCGGGTCGCCGACGGGATCGGCATCAAGCTCCCCAAGCCGATGCCGCGGCTCACCGAGGCTCCGAACCCGGAGGTCGCCGTCTCGCCCGCTCTCTCGCTGACCGCGCGTCCCGGTGACGGGAGCATCCGGGGACGGAAGATCGCGATCCTCGTCGCCGCCGGCAGCGATGGGCGTGCGGTGGCCGGCATGGTGAAGAGCCTGGGCGAAGCCGGCGCCGTCGTCCGGCTGCTCGCGGCGCGTCTCGGCACCGTGGCGGGCGGCGCGCTGGAGGCGGACGCCACTCTGGAGACCATGCCGTCGGTGCTCTTCGACGCTGTGATCGTCCCGGACGGCCAGGGCGCCGCCGCCGAGCTGAGCTCCCTCGGCCAAGCGCTCGAATTCCTCAAGGACCAGTACCGGCACTGCAAGCCGATCCTGATGCTGGGAGCTGGGGAGTCCGTGGCCGCCGCGGCGGGGATACCGCTGGACGATTCGAAGGATTGGGCGGTCGTCCGCGAGCTGCCGGCCTTCGTCGAGGCGGTGGGCAGGCACCGCAACTGGGATCGCGCGCTCGATCCGCCGCCGGTCTGAATCCGGGAATTCCCGGCGGATGGCTCGCCGGGCTCGTCAGTCGACGTAACGAGGCCGGCG
>DASWQX010000107.1:0-6474 GCA_036403495.1 Thermoanaerobaculia bacterium | reverse complement strand
ACCGGCACCCGTCTCGAGACCTGCCTGCAGCGGCGGCTGCGGGTGAGCGCGACCGCGGAGATCGAGCAGGCCTTCCTCCTCCACGGCGGCCTCAACCTCTTCCAGCGCCACGGCCATTGGCCGGCCTTCTCGAACCTCGTCGCCCGCGCCGCCCGCACCCGCGGCTTCGGCGACTGGTGGGGGCACATCCTGGTCGCCGAAGGCCGAGCCGACGCGATGATCGAGGCCGAGGTCGCCCTCCACGACGTGGCCGCCCTGAAGCCGATCCTGGAAGCGGCGGGGGGCGTCCTCCTCACCCGCGGCGGTACGCCTCTGGTGACGGGATGGGTGGATGGGGTGATTTCGGCGAATGCGCGGCTGGGAGAGGCGGTGAGGGCGGCGATGGGGTATTAGCTCTGCTTTGTGGCCTTGTCCGCCAGAGCCGCCCGCCCGAGCCCTCACCCCCGGCCCCTCTCCCGTCCCCCGCCCACCCTCCCTCACCGGGAGAGGGGAGACAAGGACATCCGGGATCCAGCTTTGCTTTTCTCCCTCTTCTCCCGGTGAGGGAGGGGGGAGGGGCCGGGAGAAGAGGGCTGGGGTGATGAGGGCCAACGCCAAAGCCAAGGTGAATCCGACAAAGTAGTTCTCCACCGGGCTGTCGCCCGACCCCGGGGGATGAAACCGGCCCGAGTTTCTTCGTAGAATTAGGAAGGCTCAAGGGCGCCTTAAGCGCCGCGGTCTCGATCTTCACGGCGAGCCACGAGTAAGCGGTCGAGGAGCCCTTCGCCCTTTCCTGCTCCACGAAGAGCCGCCACCGGATCAACCGGTATGGGATCAGGGCGGACCACGTCTCCGTCATCGACCGCGGCCAGCCGCTCTTCCTCTTTCATCCTCTCCGAGTCGTCCATACCCGTCTTCCTCCGCTACAATCCCCCATCCTCGCGTCGAGACCCGACCGCGTAGCACCCGGGGAGCATTATGCACGCCTTCACGAATCTGGAGTTCCATCGAACGGGGATCGGCCTGGTGCCGGAGCGGCCGGGGGAGACGCACACGGCGATCTACGTGGGGGTGGTTCCCGGCAGCGGCACCTCTCTGCGCTCCTGCACCTGCGCGACCGCCAGGAAGAAGACGTGCGACCATCTCAAGGATCTCTCCCAGGCGGTCTCCGAGGTGGAGAAGGCCTTCGCGGGGCGCGGCTGGGAGGCGGCGTTCGAGGGGTCGGTCTGGTTCCGCGTGGCGCGGCTGCTCTTCGAGGGCAATCCCCAGGCTTCGGCAAAGGTGCGGGTGCTGCGGGTGCCTCGCGAGCCGGCGCCGGTGATCCGCGTCACCGCGCCCAACGGCGACGAGCTGGCCGAGTATCTCGACAGCTCTCCGGCGCGCGTGCGCTTCCTCGAACGGACCGGCAAGGCCGCGCCCGACGGCGAGGGCATCTTCGACCGCGCCGGCCTGCTCGAACGGCTCGCCCTCTTCCAGGGCACCGAGCAGGAGCGCGTCTTCCACAAGGCCGGCATGAAGACCCAGCGCCAGACCTGGGAGGAGAGCTTCTGGCACCGCTTGGCCTACCACTGCGTCCGCGAGGTCGCCGGGCGCGGCACCTTCCATCCCGCCATCGACGAGACCAGCGGCCTCTTCACCTTCACCTACCTGCGGCCGGACGGCGATCCGGTGGTCCGTTTCGCCGTGCCGCGCGACCGCGTGCGGGCGGTGCTCCAGCTCCTCGCGGCGGAATACCCGGACCAGGCCGACCTCGCGATCCGCCCGGTGCCGCTGGCGTCGATCTTCCGCGTCACCCAGGAGACCGAGCTCGACCTCGAGGTGCGGCCGGTCATCCGCGCCCTCCAAGCCAACGGCGAGGAAAGGTTTTACGAGCATCGCGACTTCGAGCGCTTCCGCTACGGAAACCTGATCTATATCAAGGACCTCGGCGTGCTGGCCGAGCTGGAGCGCGAGGGCAAGGAGCGCAAGTTCAAGGCGCCCGCCAACATGAAGCTCCAGCGCGGCCAGGTGGCGAGCTTCCTGGCGGAGAACCAGGCGGCGCTCGGCGAGGGGCTGCTGGTGCTCGACGAGCCGCTGCGCGACCGGCGGATCTTCAAGGAATTCGATCGCATCGACCTCTCCGCCGTGGACTTCGACGGGGCGCTCGCCCGGAGCTGGTACTGGCTGGCCGTCGAATACGGCTTCGGCGGCCACGCCGTCTCGCTCGCCGAGATCCTGCGCGCCCGCAAGGAAGGGCTCCCGTACCTCGAAACCGCGGGCGGCTGGATCGATCTCAACGCCCCCGCCTTCCGCGAGATCGATCGCCTCGGCGAAGCGGACACCGAGCGCTTCCGGCTGGCGCCCAGCGAGCTCCTCCGCCTCCAGGCCGCGTCCGGACGTCCCGTGACGATCGCCGGCGACGGCGAGGCCGCCGCGCGTCTCGGTGGCCTGCTGGAGATGCGTGCCGCCGCGCCGTTCCAGGGATCGCCGGGGCTCGCCACCCCGCCGCGGAACTATCAGAAGATCGGCGTCGACTGGCTCCTCTTCCTCGTCCAGAACCGCCTCGGCGGGCTGCTCTGCGACGACATGGGTCTCGGCAAGACTCTCCAGGTGCTGGCTCTGATGGTCACCCTGCTCGAACGGGGCGAAGCGACCGAGCCCTTCCTGGTGGCCTGCCCGACCAGCGTCCTCAGCCACTGGCGCAACCAGATCCAGCGCCACGCGCCGGGTCTGCGCCCGGTCGTCCATCACGGCACGCAACGCCGGCTGCCGAGCGATCTCAAGGCGGGGGACGTGCTGCTGACCTCCTACGGCGTGCTCCGCCGCGACGCCGAGGCGTTGAGCGCCATCCCATTCGCCCTGGCGGTGTTCGACGAGGCCCAGAACCTCAAGAACCGGGGGACCCAGAGCTGGCAGGTGGCCGATCACCTTGTGGCGGACGTCAAGCTCGGGCTCACCGGCACGCCGATCGAGAACGCGCTCGGCGAGCTCAAGGCGCTCTTCGACCTCGTCGTTCCGGGCTATCTCGGATCGGATGCCGGTTTTGAGCAGCGCTACGAGCGCCGGGACGACCTCGGCGAGCTGCGGCGCGTGATCTCCCCCTTCGTGCTCCGGCGCCTCAAATCCACCGTGCTCGACGAGCTGCCGGAGAAGATCGAGGACGTCCGCACCTGCGTCCTCTCGGACGATCAGGTGCGGCTCTACCGCGACGCCGTGGACGGCCGGGGCGCCGAGCTCGCCCGCGAGATCGAGGCGGCGGCGGACGGCCACCTCCCCTACATCCACGTCTTCGCCCTGCTCAGCCTGCTCAAGAAGATCTGCGACCATCCGGCGCTGGCGATCGGCGACCTCGGCCGCGCCGGCGAGCTCGTCTCGGGCAAGTGGGAGCTCTACCGCGAGATCCTCGGCGAGTGCCTGGAGAGCGGCCACAAAGTCGTGGTCTTCACCCAGTTCCTGGGGATGATCGAGCTGATGGCGCGCCATCTCGAAGAGCTCGGCGTGGGACACGTCCAGCTCACCGGCGCCAGCGTCCGCCGCGGCGAGATCGTCGACCGTTTCAACCAGGATCCGGACTGCCGCGTCTTCCTCGGCAGCCTCAAGGCCGGCGGCACCGGGATCGACCTCGTAGGCGGATCGGCGGTGATCCACTACGATCGCTGGTGGAACGCGGCGAAGGAGGACCAGGCGACCGACCGCGTCTACCGGCTGGGGCAGAGGCGGGCCGTGCAGGTCTTCAAGCTGGTCACCGAGGGGACCCTGGAAGAGAAGATCGCCGCCCTGATCGAGAAGAAACGTCAGATGATGGCGAGCGTCGTCCAGGCGGACTCCCCCGAGCTGGCGAAGATCTTCACCCGCGACGAGCTGCTCGATATGTTGCGGCAGAACGTGTGATTATGCCGGGTCGAGTTGCAGAGACGCCCGTGGCCTGCGACCTCACCCTCGATCCCTCTCCTGAAGGAGAGGGAGGGCCTGGCTGGGGCGGCGTCGCAGTCGTCCCCCTTCTCCTTCAGGAGAAGGGGGCAGGGGATGAGGTCGCAGGCCACGGAGGCCGATCGAAGCGAGAAGATGTGTAAGGAGACCGAAAATGGCCCGAGCCAAGCGATATTGGTTGATGAAGTGCGAGCCCGAGGCCTACGCGATCGACGACCTCGAGCGCGACGGCACCACCACCTGGGAGGGCGTGCGCAACTTCCAGGCGCGCAACTCGATGCGCGACGACATGAAGCCCGGCGACGGCGTGCTCTTCTACGCCTCGAACGCCGAGCCCTCGGGCGTCGCCGGCCTCGCAGAAATCTCGCGCGCCGCCTACCCCGATCCCTACGCCTTCGAGGAAGGCCATAAATATTTCGATCCCAAGAGCGATCCGGAGAACCCCACCTGGTACATGGTGGACCTCCGTTTCGTCGAGAAGTTCCCCGGCATCGTGCCGCTCGGCGTGCTGAAGGAGACCCCCGGCCTCCAGGCCATGGTGGTCACCCAGAAGGGCTCGCGCCTCTCCGTGCAGCCGGTGACCAAGAAGGAATTCGAGATCGTCACCAAGTTGGGCTGCAAGGGAGGGTGGACCTCATGAGAGAGCACGACGGCTACTGGGCGGACACCATCCCGGTGCAGTGCCCCTATTGCGGCGAGATGTCGGAGATCCTGATCGAGCCGGACGTCTACGGCGTCCTGGTGCAGGATTGCGAGGTCTGCTGCAATCCCTGGCAGGTGAAAATCACCCGCGACCGCGATGGGGACGTCGAGGTGCAGGTGGAAAGGGGAGAGTAGCCCGCACGACGCCGAACCGCTCCCGGAGCACCTCGGCGACCTCGCTCTCGTCCGCCAGCTCCAACTCCTGCTTTTCACCGCCTCGGGTCGTAATAAGCCGTCTGCCGCTCAAACTGAGCCGCCCATCCGGCGTCGCCAGCGAGCAGATGCGGTTCTGGGTGAAGTGGGAATCCGGCGACGTCTGGTGGAAGTGGCACATCTCGGCGAAATCGGCGTAGACGTGGGGCGCCAGGCGGAATCGGTACTCCGCTTTCCAGGTGCCACCCTCTTCGCGCCGCGACAGCACGCGGCGAGCCTCGGCGGCCTCCTCGATCCGGTAGCCGTGCCGGCCCTCGCTCTGCTCCCCTCGCTCGTCCAGGCGGAGCGGCTCGCGGAAGGATTCGCCGAAGCCCACGTCCACCAGCCAGCGCTCTCCGAGGGTGACCAGCAGCGCCATGTGATCCCCCTCGCGTCCGAAGACCCCGGCCGCGCCGAAGACCTGGGCCGAGAGCATCGCGACCTCGAAGCCCAGGGAGCGCAGCAGCGCGGCGAAGAGGCCATTGAGCTCGTAGCAGAAGCCCCCCCGCCGGCGAGACACGACCTTGTCGAAGAGCGCCTCGTCGCGCAGTTCGATCGGCTCGCCCCAATGGATGCTCAGGTTCTCGAAGGGGACGGTGAACAGGTGCGCCAAGTGCAGCCGCCGCAGGGTTTCGGCGGTGGGCTCCAGCGGACCTCGGTCGTGGATGCGGGCGAGGTAGGCGGGGATGTCGAGGGTGGTCACGGTCTCACTCCGCTGGATCTCGGACCCGGTTGATCTCAACCAAAATCTCGCCTGCCGCCAATAACTCTTTGGCGCGCGGCCAGCTCCGGACGATGAGATCTTTGAGGGCAGGATTACTACGGTTTCCGCAGGTGACCCAGACGATTACTGGCGGCGGTCCACGGCGCTCCAGGATCTGAACGAAGTCATTGTCCTTGGTGATGACTACGGCTGCCTCTTGCCGAGCCTTCTCGAAGATCTCCGGGTCTTCGGCCTGGAGAAGACCGAGATCGGCGATGTGGACGGCGCCGCTCTCACCCAGGTCGCGAAGCCACTTTGCAAGAGCCGGGGGAAGTTGGGCATCGACCCATACAGCATAGGGAGAACGGAGAGCCCCCACTATGCCGCCAGCGTCGGATGGTCGAGGCGCCGCACCGCATACCGTAGACAAGCGGCGATATCGTCCGGTTCCAAGTAGGGATAAGCCTCAAGAATCTCGTCCTGGCTCTGGCCGCCTGCCAGGAGATCGAGAATATCGGTCACTCGGATTCTCATCCCACGGATACATGGGCGGCCCCCGCACTGGTTCGGGTTGATGGTGATCCGGTCGAGCAAATCTGCCATGGGAGTGCCTCCTCAAAGAGGGAGGATACCAAAGCGCGCGGTGCAACAGGAGAGCGCGTGCTCTTCTAGGTGCTGGGTGAGCAGGTGCGCCAAGTGCAGCGGCCGCAGCGTCTCGGCGGTGGGCTCCAGCGGGCCTTGATCGTGGATGCGGGCGAGGTAGGCGGGGAGGTCGAGGGCGGTCACTCCTCAAAGATAACCGGTCGCAGGCGGCTCTTGCACGGCCGGCCAATGTCCCGAAGAGCCCGGCAGGCTCGCGAAATTGCCGACGAGGTATCAGAATATGCACGGCGGCCCAGGAAATATGCACGGCGGACCTCTCGCCGGGCTCGGCGGATCGTCTGAAATTCCCGGCGAGGCCTTCGCCGGGCCCGGCGGGTCGACTGAAA
>DASWQX010000106.1:0-5124 GCA_036403495.1 Thermoanaerobaculia bacterium | reverse complement strand
AAGGCTTCTTTCACAGCCCCTCAGGGTCCTGTCGAGGAGCTGCTGGCCGGGATCTGGGCCGAGGTGCTGCGTGTCGAGTCGGTGGGGGCGGGGGACAACTTCTTCGCCCTCGGCGGCCATTCGCTGCTGGCCACTCAGGTGGTGTCGCGGGTGCGCGCGGCACTGGGCGTCGAGCTGCCGCTGCAACGGCTGTTCGAGAGCCCGACGATCGCCGCTCTCGCCCGCGCCGTCGAAGCGGCGCGCCGGGATCCGCGCAGCCCGCCGCCGCCGCTCGTGGCCCTGCTTCGGCATGGGGACCTCCCCCTCTCCTTCGCCCAGCAGCGGCTCTGGTTCATGGACCGGCTGGAGCCGGGTTCCACGGCCTACAACCTGGTCCAGGCGGTGCGCCTGTCGGGTGACCTCGATGCCGGGGCGCTCGACCGTGCCCTCGCCGCGGTGGTGGCGCGGCACGAGTCGCTCCGCACCCGTTTCGGCGAGTGGCAGGGCCACCCGTTCCAGGTCGTCGAGGCCGTCGACGTGGAGCGGCCGTTCGGTCCCCGCCGCGTCGATCTGCGGGAGCTGCCGGCGCTGCCGGTGGAGGAGCGGGAGGCCGAAGCCCTACGGTTGCTGAACGCCGAGGCGTTGACCCCCTTTGACCTAGCGGCCGGCGGCCTGCTGCGGGCGACGCTCTACACGCTGGGAGCCCGCGAGCACCTGCTGGCGCTGGTCATCCACCACATCGTGGCCGACGGCTGGTCGATCGGCCTGCTGCTGGATGAGATCGTCGCCGAGTACGCGGCGCCCTCCTCGCTGCCGCCGCTGCCGGTACAGTACGCCGACTATGCTGTCTGGCAGCGGCAGTGGCTGGCCGGCGAGACGCTGGCGGGCGAGATGGACTACTGGCGGCGGCAGCTTGCCGGGGCGCCGCCGCTGCTGGAGCTGCCCACCGACCGGCCGCGCCCGGCGGTGCAGAGCTACCGCGGCGGCACCCTCCGCTTCCGGCTCGCCGCCGGCCTGCCGGAGAGGGTCGCGGCGCTGGCCCGCGGCGAGGGGTTGACTCCCTTCATGGCATTGATGGCGGGCTTCGACGCGCTGTTGGCCCGCTATTCAGGCCAGCCGGACGTGGTGGTGGGAACGCCGGTGGCCAACCGGCGGCTGGTGGAGACCGAGAAGCTGATCGGCCTGTTCGCCAACACCCTGGTGCTGCGCGTCGATCTGGCGGACGATCCGCCGTTCGCCGACCTCGGCCGGCGGGTGCGGCAGGCGGCGCTGGAGGCCTTTGCCCGTCAGGACGTTCCCTTCGAGAGGATGGTGGATGGCCTGGAGGTGGAGCGCCACCTCGCCTACTCGCCGCTGTTCCAGGTGATGTTCAACCTGCAGACCCCGACCGCCGGGCGCGTCGAGCTGCCGGGATTGACCCTTGAGCCGGTCGAGACGGCGCGTAGCGGCGCCCAGTTCGACCTGACGCTCAGCCTGATCCAGTGGGAGAACGAGGTCTCGGGCTTCCTGGAGTACAGCTCCGACCTCTTCGACCGCGCGACGATCGAGCGCCTGTTGGGGCACTACCAGGTCCTCCTGGCCGCCGCCGTCGAGACCTCGGAGCGCTCGGTCGGCGAGCTACCCCTCCTCACCGCCGACGAGCGGCGGCAGATCACGGAGGAGTGGAACGACACAGCGGTCGCTTGGCCACGGGAGACGCTGATCCACGAGCTCGTCGAGCGCCGGGCGGCGGCCCGGCCCGAGGCCTGGGCGGTGGGCTTCGGCGCCGAGCGGCTGAGCTATGGCGAGCTCGACGCGCGGGCGAACCGCCTCGCCCGCCACCTGCGACGCCTGGGTGTCGGGCCCGAGGTCCTGGTGGGGCTCTGCGTCGAACGCTCGGCGGCGATGGTGGTGGCGCTGCTCGGCATCCTGAAGGCGGGGGGCGCCTACGTGCCGCTCGATCCATCGCACCCCGCGGAGCGGCTGGGACTGGTGCTCGCGGACAGCGCTGTGCCGGTGCTGGTGACCGAGGAGCCCCTGCGCGGCGCGCTGCCGGCGCACTCGGCGCGGACCGTCTGTCTGGACCGCGACGCGGAGGCGATCGCGCGGGAGAGCGCCCGGCCGCTGGAGAGGGTCGTGGACGCCGAAACCCTCGCCTACGTGCTCTACACCTCCGGTTCGACGGGCCGGCCGAAGGGGGTGGGGCTGCCGCACCGGGCGGTGGTCAACTTCCTGCGCGCCATGGCCGGGCGGCCGGGAATGGGCGAAGGCGACGTGGTGCCGGCGTTGACCACGCTCTCCTTCGACATCGCCGGCCTGGAGATCTACCTCCCCCTGATGGTGGGGGGGCGGGTCGAGGTCCTCGGCCGCGAGGAGGCCGCCGACGGCGCGCGGCTGGCCGGCCGTCTCGCCGCTATAGGAGCCACGGTGGCGCAGGCGACGCCGGCGACTTGGCGGCTGCTGATCGACGCGGGGTGGCAGGGAATCGCCGGGTTGAAGGTGCTGTGCGGTGGCGAGGCGCTGCCGCGCGAGCTGGCCTCGGCTCTGCAGGCGCGCGGCGCCGAGCTCTGGAACGTGTACGGCCCTACCGAGACCGCGGTCTGGTCGGCGGCCGGCGAGGTGGCGGCGGGCGACGGCACGGTCCCGCTGGGGCGGCCGATCGCAAACACCGCTTTTTACGTCGTCGACCGCGACCTCGAACCGGTGCCGATCGGCGTCGCCGGCGAGCTGCTGATTGGCGGCGAGGGGCTCTGCCGGGGTTACCTTCACCGGCCGGACTTGACGGCGGAGAAGCTCGTACCCCAGTCGTTCCCGGGTAAGGTGGCGGGAGCGCGGGTCTACCGGACGGGCGACTTGGTGCGCTACCGGCCGTCGGGCGAGCTGGAGTTCTTGGGCCGGATCGACCACCAAGTCAAGGTGCGGGGCTTCCGCATTGAGCTGGGGGAGATTGAGGCGGCTCTGGGTCGGCTGCCGGGGGTGCGACAGGCGGTGGTGACGGTCCGCGAGGACGGCGGCGACAAGCGCCTGGTCGCCTACCTGGTCGCCGAGGGGGAGGCCCCCGCCGCCGCCGAGCTCCGCCGCCACCTGCGCGGGATCGTGCCGGAGTACATGGTCCCGGCGGCCTTCGTGCCGCTCGCCGCCTTCCCGCTGACGCCGAGCGGCAAGGTGGACCGCCGGGCGCTGCCGGCCCCCGAGGCAAGCGCCGCGGCTGAGGGCTATTCCGCGCCGCAGGGGCCGGTGGAAGAGCTGCTGGCCGGGATCTGGGCCGAGGTCCTGCGGGTTGAGCGCGTGGGCGCCCGCGACAACTTCTTCGCCCTTGGCGGCCATTCGCTGCTCGCCACCCAGGTCGTCTCGCGGGTGCGCGTGGCGCTGAGCGTCGAGCTGCCGCTGCAGCGCCTGTTCGAGGCTCCCACGGTGAGCGCTCTCGCCCGCGCGGTCGAGGCGGCGCGCCAAGCCTCGGCTGGGGCCGAAGCGTCGCCGATCGTGCCGGTGCCGCGCGACGTTGAGCTGCCGCTCTCCTTCGCGCAGGAGCGGATGTGGTTCCTGCACCAGCTCGAGCCCCTCTCGTCGGCCTACAACCTGGCGAGCGCCGTGCGGCTGGAGGGGGAGCTCGATGTGCCGGCGCTGGCGCGCTGCTTCACCGAGATGGCGCGGCGGCACGAGACGCTACGGACCCGCTTCGCGGCGGTTGACGGCCGGCCGGTGCAGGTGATCGGCGAGCCGGCGGAGTTCGAGTTGCCGCTGGTCGATTGCCGTGGCATTGAGAGCGGAGAGGAGGTCAAGCGCCGCATCCTCGACGAGAGCGCGCGTCCCTTCGACCTCGCAGCGGGGCCGCTGCTGCGCGCCACGCTGCTGCGGACGGGAGAGCGCGAGCACGCCCTTCTCCTGATGACGCACCACATCGCTTCGGACGGCTGGTCGATGGCGCTGATGGTTGGCGAGCTGGCGGACCTCTACGCCGCCTTCGCCGCAGGGCGCCCCTCGCCCCTGCCCGAGCTGCCGGTGCAGTACGCGGATTTCGCGGCCTGGCAGCGCCGCCGGCTGGTGGGCGAGGAGCTGACGCGGCAGGTGGGCTACTGGAAGGGGAGGCTGGCCGGGGCGCCGCCGCTGCTGGAGCTGCCGGCCGACCGGCCGCGCCCAGCGGTGCAGAGCTTCCGGGGCGCCCGCCACCGGCTGAGCCTGCCGCCGGATCTGGTGCGGGCGCTGGAGGCCTTCGCCCGGCGCGAGGGGCTCACGCCGTTCATGGTGCTGATGGCGGCGTTCCAGGTACTGCTGGGGCGTTACACCTCTCAGGACGACGTGGTCGTGGGCACGCCGATCGCCAACCGTACCCGCACCGAGATCGAGCGGTTGATCGGCTTCTTCGTCAACACGCTGGTCGTCCGCACCGGCATGGCGGACGCCCCGCCCTTCGTCGAGCTGGCGCGGCGGGTGCGCGCCGCCGCCCTGGAGGCCTACGATCACCAGGACCTGCCGTTCGAGAAGCTGGTCGACGAGCTGCGGCCGGAGCGCCACCTCAGCTATCCGCCGCTGTTCCAGGTGATGTTCATCCTGCAGAACGCCCCGGTCTCCGCGGTCGACCTTGCCGGCCTGAAGATGCTGCCGCTAGAGGCCGACCGCGGCCAGGCTCCCTTCGATTTGACGCTATCGCTGATCGAGTCGGGCGAGAGCTGGATCGGCTCGCTCGAATACGTGACCGACCTGTTCGACGCCGCCACGGTGGCGCGCTGGGCGGGCCACTTCGAGGTGCTGTTGCGCGGGATCGCGGCGGCGCCGGAGCGGCCGATCCAGGAGCTGCCGCTGCTCGGTCCGGTGGAGCGGGCGGAGCTGCTGACCGGATGGAACGACACGGCGATCGCCTGGCCGCGGGAGACGCTGATCCACGAGCTCGTCGAGCGCCGGGCGGCGGCCCGACCCGAGGCCTGGGCGGTGGGCTTCGGCGCCGAGCGACTGAGCTACGGCGAGCTCGACGCGCGGGCGAACCGCCTCGCCCGCCACCTGCGCCGCCTGGGTGTCGGCCCGGAGGTGCTGGTGGGGCTCTGCGTCGAGCGCTCGGCGGCGATGGTGGTGGCGCTCCTCGGCATCCTCAAGGCGGGGGGCGCCTACGTGCCGCTCGATCCGTCGCACCCCGCGGAGCGGCTGGGGATGGTGCTCGCGGACAGCGCC
>DASWQX010000105.1:0-2728 GCA_036403495.1 Thermoanaerobaculia bacterium | reverse complement strand
AACGGCTCCCAGCCAGAGCGAAAAGCGGAGCCTCGACCGCCTCGAAATGGGCCGAGCCGTCGGGCGTGGCGGTCAGGAACAGCCGCCGCTGCCAGGCCGGATCGCTCTCCGGATAGTCGGAACGGTAGTGGCCGCCCCGGCTCTCCCGCCGTTCCAGCGCCGCGGCGGTGAGCAGACGGGCGACGCAGAGGAGGTTCCGCGCCTCGCCGGAGGCCTGGGGGTGGACCTTCGCGAGCCGCTCGAGCTCGGCCAGGGCGGCGGCGAGCCCCGCCTCGTCGCGCACCAGACCGACCTTCTCCCACATCAGGCGCCGGATCGCCAGGGTCAGCTCCGCGTCGCCCTCCGCAGGATGGCCGGAGGAGACGCCGCCGGCGAGCCGGCCGCGCGGGGTGCGGCCGGCGGCGGGGGGCGCGGCGCGCAGGTCGTCCGCCACGCGGGCGCCGAACACCAGCGCCTCCAGGAGCGAGTTGCTGGCCAGCCGGTTGGCGCCGTGGGCGCCAGTCGCGGTGACCTCGCCGCAGGCCCAGAGGCCGGGCAGCGAGGTGCGGCCGTTGTCGTCCACCGCGATGCCCCCCATGTGGTAGTGCGCGGCCGGCGCCACCGGGATCGGCTCGGTGCGCGGATCGAGCCCGTGCTCCTGGCAGAGCTGGAAGACGGTCGGGAAGTGCTCGGGGAACTCCTCGCCCACCGCCCGCGTGGCGTCGAGGAAGACGCGATGGCCATCCATCGATTGCCGCCAGATCGCCCGCGCCACCACGTCGCGCGGCGCCAGCTCCGCGTCCGGGTGCTCGCCCGGCATGAAGCGGATACCGCGCTCGTCGATCAGCACCGCCCCCTCGCCGCGCAACGCCTCGGTGAGCAGCGGCATGGGATCGGCGCCGACGTCGAGGGCCGTGGGGTGGAACTGCACGAATTCGAGGTCCACCAGCCGGGCGCCGGCGCGCGCCGCCATGGCCAGGCCGTCGCCGGTGGCCTCTTTGGGATTCGTCGTATGGAGATAGAGCTGCCCGAGGCCGCCGGTCGCCAGCACCACGGCGGGGGCGAGATGAAGCACCCGGCGGCCGTCGGCGTGCACCGCCAGCAGGCCAACCACCCGGCCGTCCTCCAGCGCGAGGTCGATCGCGAACGCCTCGTCCACCACCCGGATCTCGGGGGCTCGGCGCACCGCCTCGACCAGGGTGCGCACGACCTCGGCGCCGGTGGCATCCCGCGCGTGGAGGATGCGCCGCCGGCTGTGGGCGGCCTCGCGACCGAGGGAGAGCGCGCCGGCGGCGTCGAGGTCGAAGTGGGCGCCGAGCGCAAGCAGGGCCTTCACCCGCTCCGGCCCCTCGGCGGTCAGGATGCCGACCACGTGCGGATCGTTCAGGCCGGCGCCGGCGGCGAGGGTGTCCGCCGCGTGCAGGGCCGGCGCGTCGTCGCGCCCCACCGCGGCGGCGATCCCCCCCTGGGCCCAGGGACTGGAGCCGCCGGTGCCCAGGCGCGCCTTGGTCAGCACCGTGGCGCGCAGCGGGGCGCAGCCGAGGGCGGCGGTCAGGCCCGCCGCGCCGCTCCCCACCACCAGCACCTCGGAGCGCGAGATGCCGTCGATCCCCTGGTTCTGCAAAGCGCCGCGAAAGCCGCTCATTTCCCCTCCCTCCTGCCGACCGCCAGCATCCGTTCGACCGCCACCCGGGCGCGCGCCGCGATCCCGGGCTCGACCTCGACCCGGGTCTCCATCGTCTGCAGCGAGCGGAGGATCTTCGGCAGGGTGATCCGCTTCATGTGCGGGCAGAGGTTGCAGGGACGGACGAACTCGACGTCGGGGAACTCGACGGCGACGTTGTCGCTCATCGAGCACTCGGTGATTAGCACCACCCGCCGCGGCCGGGTCTCACCGACCTCGCGGATCATCGCCGCCGTGGAGCCCACGAAGTCGGCCTCGGCGAGCACCTCCGGCGGGCACTCCGGATGGGCGAGGATGACGGTGCCTGCCCCTTGCGCCGCGCGGTAGTCGCGCAGCTCCTGCCCCGTGAAGCGCTCGTGCACCTCGCAGTGACCCTTCCAGAGGATGATCTGGACCTTCGTCTGCGAGGCCACCCACTTGCCGAGGAACTCGTCGGGCAGGAAGATCACCCGGTCGACCCCCAGCGACTCGACGATCGCCACCGCGTTGGCCGAGGTGCAGCAGATGTCGGACTCGGCCTTCACCGCCGCCGAGGTGTTGACGTAGGTCACCACCGGCACGCCGAGATAGCGCTGGCGGAGCAGGCGGATGTCGTCGGCCGTGATCGAGGCGGCCAGCGAGCAGCCGGCCAGGGGATCGGGGATCAGCACCGTCTTCTCGGGCGAGAGGATCTTCGCCGTCTCGGCCATGAAGTGGACGCCGGCCAGCACGATCACCTCGGCGTCCGTCTTCGCCCCCTGCTGCGCCATCGCCAGCGAATCGCCCACGAAGTCGGCGACGCCGTGGAAGATCTCGGGCGTCTGGTAGTTGTGGGCGATGACGACGGCGTTCCTCTGCCGCTTCAGCTCGTTGATCGCCGCGATGTAGGGAGCGAAGAGGGGCCATTCCAGGTCCGGGATCACCGCGCGCACCTTGTCGTGGATAGCGGCGGTCGCCCGTGCCACCTCCGGCGTGTAATCGAGCGAGGCGTACGGCCGAGGAGTCTCCAGGTTCATCCGCTTGTCCCCCTTCATGCCGCTATGCTCATGATGAGCATATCAGGCCTATAAGAAAGGGCCGGGGTGA
>DASWQX010000104.1:0-3201 GCA_036403495.1 Thermoanaerobaculia bacterium | reverse complement strand
CTTGGCACGGTGGCTACCAGGTCGATTTCCTGCAGATAGCGCGGCGCCGCGCCGACGAGAGCGACGGGCGCCATGGCACCGTTCTGAAACAGCAGGCTCAAGCCCACGGGAGCGTCCTTGCGATCCGCGCCGGCCGTCAGCCCGAGCCCGGCGAGGAGTCCCGTCCCGAGGATCAACCTTTTCAGAGCAACGTTCATGAGGGATCGAAACGATCGGGAAGCTGGTTTCCCCTCACCCTTTTTTTCAGTAGCCGGTTGGGAGTTGTCTCATTGCCTGTCGTTCTCCTCCCGGCCGTCTCGTAAGGTGCGTCCTCGCGCGCCGCGGGTGGCCGGCCCAACGGGCCGGGAGATCTTAGCCCAGGGCTGAGGCCGAAGGCCGATGCCCTGGGTCAAAGGAACCCACAACCCGGCGGTCTGAAAGACCGCGAGAGGTTTCAATCCCATACGTAGCGCTCGTCAAATTCGATTTCATAGGCCTTGAGGAACGCACGGAGCTCCTCTTGAAACGACTTGACTCCATGGCGGCGAGGACTCCAGCACCTGCTTGCGGATCTGTCAAGCATGGATTCTCGCGGTCTTTCAGGCCGCCTGGAGGTAACGTCTGTTGACCCAGGGCATCGGCCTTCGGCCTCAGCCCTGGGCTAGGATCTCCCGGCCCGTTGGGCCGGAAACATCGGCAGCCCTCGGTGTCCGCTCGGATCGATGGTTTAAAAAGAACGCCATCCGGCCCCACCTCGCCCGCGAGGCCGGCCTTCTGGTGCAGTGGCGGGAGAAGCCCTTATCGAATGCCGGCTGCAGTCATAGCACCTGTGCAGGCACTTCGGGGAAGGGAGAAAGCTCCCCCGCGATCGGGGATCGCGAGGGAGCTTGATACCTCAACGGAGCAGGACACCTCCTCCACCGCTCGCGCGGGTCGTGCCGATTGCGACCGCCCGGTCGCCCCCGGCGTCCTCTTCATCGCCGTCGAGGACGCCGTTCTCGTCGCGGTCGATGCCGATGCGGACTCCCGAGCCCGGCGGAGTGCAGGTGTAGGTCAGCTCGCCGCCATCCTGAGAGGCGCGCAGCCGCAGGGCTGCATCGGAAATCGGCGCGTCTCGTCGGCGGTTGCCGATGAAGAGGCCCGTATCGACGTTGTAAAGATAACCTTTTTCTCCTTGGTCGCTGCCGCCTTTGACCACCAGATCGCACTCTCCCGCCCGGGCGCGATCGATCAGGAGGTCGATCCGCGCTCCGGCCACGGCTCCATTCCAATGGGTCAGCGTTGTCTGCTGCCCGACGATGGGGGCCAGGTTGCTGTCGAAGGCGAAGACGAAATCTTCGACCTGCCGTTTCTGCAGCTCGCCGGCCGGCCCGGGCAGGAATCCGCCGGGAATCGCCGGCGACTGGTTGAAGCCCCCCGTTGTCGGTGGTGATACTCATGAAATTGAAGATCGTCGGGACCGTGGCCGACGATGCGGAAGACTTCGAGACGGTCGTCCGGTGTATTGGCCGCGAAGAGAAGCTTCCCGTTGGGCGACAGCGCCAGAGGGCGGACCTGGCCGCTCTCGAACAGCGTGAAGCGCGAGGGGGGAGCGGCGGATCTGGCTCCGGCGGGTTTGGCGCCGGCCGATCTGGCACCGGCTCGGGGCGGGGCGGCGGCAAGGCACGCGAGGACGATCAACGAGGCGATCAGAGACGATACAGCGCGGCGTACGAGGGACGGCATAGCCATGGCAAACCTCCTTCGTTGGATCCGCTGCGCCCTTAGGACCCGTCAGGGAGAAAGGGCGGATTCTCCCTGGGAAGTCAAAAGAGCGAAGAATTATCGGAGTATCTTAACACCTGGAACCCTGGGTTCCGGGTCTTCGAGGGTGGTGTGCTATACCGGCCCCGGAGGCATGGCACGTATGCAGACGAACCTGTTCGACCTGTCGAAGCGAGTGGCGATCGTCACGGGCTCGGCGCGCGGCCTGGGTCAGAAGCTGGCCGAAGGGTTGGCCGAGCACGGCGCGCGCGTGGTGGTCTGCGATCTGAACACGGACCAGGCAAGGGCTGCGGCAGAGCGTATCTGCGCCGCGGGCGGCGAAGCGGTCTCCACCTACGTGGACGTTGCCGATGCGGAGAGCTGCGAGGCCCTTGTGCGGTTCGCGGTGAAGACGCACGGGCGCGTCGACGTGCTGGTGAACAATGCCGGCATCGACATCGTCGAGCCGATCGGAGAGATCTCGGCCGAGGCGTGGGCGCGGGTGCTCGGCGTCGATCTGGCCGGAGTGCTCAACGCCTCGCAGAGCGTCGTCCGGCAGATGCTCCGCCAAGGCGATGGCGGCTCGATCATCAGCATCTCCTCGATCGCCGCCCTGGTCGCCATTCCAGGTCTGGGAGCCTATAGCGCCGCCAAGAGTGGAGTGATCCAGCTCACCCGTGTCATGGCCCTGGAGCTCGCCTCCAAGGGCATCCGCGTCAACGCCATCGCTCCCGGCTATCTGGAGAACATCATGGAAGGGATGGGCCCCGAGCATGCCAGGCCCGAGACCGAGCAGCGGATCAAGACTCGCACCCCCATGGGACGGCGCGCCAGGCTCTCCGAGCTGGTCGGCCCCGTCGTGTTCCTCGCCTCGGATGCCGCTTCCTACGTGACCGGCACCGTGTTGGCCGTCGACGGTGGATACACCGCCGCGTAGTCGGCACCAGGTGCCAGGCGAGGATTCCGCTACGATGACGCGGATGACAATGCGATGAATATTGGCGACTGGCTGCCGGTCATGGCGACCTTCAGCGCCTGCCTTCAGAACAACCATCACCACTATCCGCGCTTTCTGCGATTGAGCCACGATCCTTCCGAATTTGATTTCGGGTTCATGACGGTGCCGTTTCACTCAGGGACAACAACGACGCCAGGGACAGCAGGGACCAGAAAGCGCCGACGCCGGCACATCTCTCTTGTCCTTTGTTGTCTCTGCTGTCCCTGCTGTCCCTTACGTCCTTACGGCTGGTTATAGAAATGGAAGGTTGTGGTGACGCACTCTTAGGACTCGTCACAGAATAACTGCACCAGTTCCCCGGAGCACGGCAGCCCCAGGAGGTCTGGTTCCGTCCGGCCCAACGGGCCGGGAGAACGGAGCCCAGGGCTGAGGCCGAAGGCCGATGCCCTGGGTGGGAGGGAGGACAATCCGTTGCGGCCTGAAGGGCCGCGGGAGCCTTCTTGCCGAGTCGGTTCTCGCGA
>DASWQX010000103.1:0-1911 GCA_036403495.1 Thermoanaerobaculia bacterium | reverse complement strand
GCTGATTCCAAGGAAAGCTATCGCGCGCAGCCAGAACAGGGCGGCCACGCAGGGCCGCCCCTACAAGATTTCCCCGTGAAACAACCATCCCGCGCTCTCACCTGGGCCGCTCTCGCGGCGCTCATCCTGATCTGGGGCACCACCTGGGCGGTGATCCGGGTGGGGCTGCGCGGCGTCCCGCCGCTCACCGGCGTGGCGCTCCGCTTCGCCCTCGCCTCGGCGGTGCTGCTGGCGCTGGTGCCGGTGTTCGGCGTCAAGCTGGGGCGCGACCCCTACGAGAAACGGGTCTGGTGGGCGAATTCGTTCCTCAGCTTCACCATCCCCTACAGCGTCCTCTACTGGGCCGAGCAGTGGCTGCCGTCCGGCTTGGCGGCGGTCATCTTCGCCACCACGCCGCTGCTCACCGCCCTGGCGGCCCACTTCGTCCTGCCGGCGGAGCGCCTCACCGCCCGCGCCGTCGGGGGTGTCCTGCTGGGGTTCGGCGGCATCGCGGTGATCTTCTCGCAGGACTTCCACGCCCTCGGCGGCACCCAGGTGGCATTGGCCGCGGCGGTGATGCTGATCGCGCCCCTCTGCGCGGCGCTCTCGAACGTGGTGGTCAAGCGCTGGGGGGGCGGCGTCCCGCCGCTCTCGATCACCGCCGTGCCGATGGGGATCACCGCGCTGATCATGGCCCCGCTGGCCTGGTTCGTGGAATCCGGCCGCCCCGTCCACTTCGACACCACGGCCGTGCTCGCCATCGTCTACCTGGCGATCATCGGCTCGGCGGTCCCCTTCACCCTCTTCTTCTGGCTGCTCCGCCGGCAGAGCGCCACCAGCATGGCGATGGTGAACTACGCGACGCCGATCCTCGCTGTGGCCCTGGGAACGTTCTTCCTCAGCGAGCCGTTCACCGTCCGACTGGTCGTGGGCTCGGCCCTGGTGCTGGTGGGCGTCGCCGTGGCCCTGTGGAAGCCCCGGCGGACCTGAATTGGCGGCCATTCAGGACCGAAAGCATACAAAGCGGGACCCAAACACGCCTTTTTAAGGCCGAAGCACCCGTTTCACCGCCGCAAAGCCGAGCTTCGCGAGGCGAAGCTCGTCATTCCAAGAGAAAAACGGGCTCAAACTCGACCCAAACGCGGGTTTTGCCGGACGAAACCACACGTCCTGGGACCCAAAGGTGACAATCTCAGACCGAAACCGGGGCTTCGGAACCGGCAAGGCGAGCTTCAGGGCTGGGAGCGCCGCTTGCGAGGCGGAGAGTCGTGTTTCGGCTGCGAAATCTCGTGCTTCGAGATCTCCTCGCGCACGGCGCCGCGGATCAGCTCCGTCAGCGCGGTGACAGAGAGCGATGCCGCGGTCGGTTCGGCGGCCCGCGTGCGCGAGGGAGCGCCGATCCAGTCGCTCAGGCGCCGCTGCGCGCGCTCGCCGACCTCCGGGCAACCGATCTCGAGAAAGTCGCCGGGCGGCACGCCGAGCAGGTTGGCGAGGGCGAGCAGGTGGCGGACCCGCAGGTCCAGCGTGCCGTCGAGCATCCGGGAGAGGCTGCCATGTCCGATCTCCAGCCTGCGCTCGATCTCCCGCACGCCCAGGCGGCTGGCGCGCACCGCTTCGCGGAGCACCTGGCGGAGCTGGGCGAGATCCCTTTCGGACATGGCGGGGGAGTCTACGGCGGAGGGGCGGTCGCCGCAAGGCGCTTGCGGTAAAATGGAGACGGCCCTAAAACACGATCATGCCCGAACTGCGCATCCTCTTCGGCTCCGCCTCGGATGGCGGCTACCTCGCCCATCTCGCCGATGCCGAGGGCACCCGTCTGGGCGTCGAAGTGCCGTTCACGCCGTTCCTCACAGACGGCGATTACGAGGATCTGCGCTGGTACCTGGAAGACTACATGGACCTGCCCGACGGCGGCGCGATCGTCCGGGCTCA
>DASWQX010000102.1:0-3241 GCA_036403495.1 Thermoanaerobaculia bacterium | reverse complement strand
CTCGCGGCCTTCGCTCTACGTGCTGATCGAGCGCTGCCCGGCGATCCGCAAGGCGGGCGACCTCAAGGTCGAGGAGATCGTGCTCTGCCATCGCGAGTGCGGAGGCGATCTCGATCTGATGGTCGAACGCCTGAAGGTGTCGCGCGATGCTCTCCACCGCCGCATCCGCGAGCTCGGCCTGGTTTCCTGAAGCGAGCCTGGGACGTGGAGCAGGAGAGCTCTCTCGGACAGATCGGGCCCTACCGGATCCTGCAGCGGATCGGAGTGGGAGGGATGGGCGAGGTGTTCCTCGCCTATGACTCCCGCCTCGACCGGCGGGTGGCGATCAAGCGCATCCGGCCCGGACCGGCGGTCACGGCCGTGAGCCGCGAGCGCTTCCGCCGCGAAGCCCGGCTGGCCGCGCGGCTGAGCCACTCCGCCATCGTGCAGGTCTACGACATCCTGGAGGAGGAGGGGAACGAGTACATCGTCATGGAGTACGTGGAGGGAACGACCCTCCGCGACCTGGGACCGATGGACGTGCGCGCGGTCCTGGAGCTGGCGCGCGAGCTGGCCGCGGGCCTGGACATGGCGCATCGCCAGGGGATCATCCATCGCGATCTGAAGACCGAGAACGTCCTGGTCTCCACCGCCGGCGGACCGAAGATCCTGGACTTCGGCATCGCCAAGCGCCTTCTGGACAATACGCTGGACAATAAGGAGGAGGGCTCGCTGACGGCGGACCACTCGGTCCTCGGCACCTGCCGCGTGATGTCGCCGGAGCAGGCCCGCGGCGAGCCGGTGGGACCCGGCACCGACCTCTTCGCGCTGGGTGTGCTGCTGTATGAAGTCCTGACCGGCACCTCGCCGTTCGAGGCGGAGAGCCCGGTGAGCACCCTGAGCCGCGTGATCCTGTACCGGCAGGAGCCGGCGCACCAGCGCAATCCGGCGGTCCCCTGGCAGCTCTCGAAGCTGATCGACCGGCTGCTGGAGAAGACCGCGGCGCTGCGCCCCGCCTCGGCCGCCGAGGTGCGGCGGGAGCTGGAGGAGATCGCCGCGCACCTGGCCACCCCGAGCGGCTCCGGAACACCGGCCGGAGGCCTCGTGGCGACCGGGAGCCCCACCGTGGTCGACTTCCCGGGCGCTCCGAAGCCGCGCCGGGCGCGCCCGCGCCCCTTCCATCTCGTCCTCGGGATCGCGCTCCTCCTTGTGGCGGCTCTCGCTCTCGCGTCGTGGCTCCTGCGCAGAGGAGCCCGCGACCTCACCGTCCTCACGGAGCCGGTCGACCGTCTGGCGCCGGCCGGCGCGGGCGCGACCTTCGCCGTCCTCCGGTTCAAGGACCTCTCGCCGACGGGGGAGAGCTCCTGGATGGGGACGGCCTTCCCCGAAATGATCACCGATCTGCTGGCGATCGACGGGCGGATGAGCCGTGCCGCGCACCGGGACGTTCCGCTCGCCGAGCTGGATCTGCGTCTCTCCGGGCTGGCAGGGCTCGCCGACTATCAACGGCGACTCGACGTCGACTATCTGATCGCCGGTTCGTACGCGACGCGAGAGGATGAAAAACTGATCGTCCGGTTCCTCGTCGTCGACCGGTCGGGGCGGCGCTCGCTCTCGGAAGTCCTGCCGTGCTCCGTGCCCGGGCTCGTCCAGATTTCCAGCGAGATCGCCGGCGGGGTCCGCCGGGAGCTGCGCCTGCCGCTCCCCGGCGCCGACGGCCGGAGAGCCGTGGACGCGATCTATGCGGACCTCCCTCTGCCGGCCTGGCCGGGCTACTTCGCGGGGCTCGGGCAGTCTCATGGCGCGAATCACGAGAAGGCGGCGCAGCTCCTGGCGGAGACGGTGCCGCTGGCACCGCGGTCCCCCCTGCCGGAAAGGGCCCTGGCGCTGAGCTTGAGCGCGGCCGGACATCCGGCGGATGCGGCGCGCGCCGCGTGCCGGGCCCAGGAGCTCGCCCAGCCTCTTCCCCCGCGGGACCGCGGGGAGATCGCCGCGCTCTGCCAGGAGCTCAGCGGCCGGACCACCGAAGCCCGGAGCCTCTATGAAGCGCTCCTGCGGGAGAACCCGGGAGACCAGGCCCGCTTCCGGCTGAAGATCGCTTCGCTGGACCTCTACGACCGTCAGACGGATCGCCTGAACGACGCGCTCAACGTCCTGCAGGATCTCCGGAGCGCTAACCCGAAAACGTTGCGCGCCAGCGATCGGCTCGCCGCCGACCTTACAGAGGCCGAAATCCTCTTTCAAAAAGACCGGAATCCCGAGGCGCGGAGCCGCGCGTGCGAGGCCGTCGCGCGGGCCGGCTCCCTGCATGCCTTCGTCGCGCGGGCCGTCGCGCGCCGGCTCGAAGGCGTGAGCCTGTTGTATTCCGAGGATTATCGCGGCGCGATCGCACCCTTGCAGGAAGCCTGCACCCAACTGGCGGCTACCCGTCAGGAGCGCACGGCCGCCAATTGCAAGGAGAGTCTGGCGATCGCACAGTTTTTCGGCGACCGGACCCCGCGCTATGACCTGCTTGCCGAGGCTCAAGAGACCTACCGTGCGGCCGGCAGCCTGGTCGATGTCGGGCGGGTGATTCAACTCGAAGCCGTCCTGCGGCAGGCGCAAGGCGAGCACTCCGAAGCCGAGCGGCTGAGCCGGGAGGCGGAAACTCTCTTCACACGGATCGGAGCGCACCAGGAGCTGGCGGCCGGACGGGGCATCATGGGTACCCGGCTCCTGTTCCTGGGAGAGCTCCAGGAGGCCCGGAAAGTCCTCGATCAGGCCTATGTCGAGCTCAGCCGCCAGGGGCAGGCTGCCTATGCGGCGCAGATTTTGCGGAATCTGGGATGGATCCGTTTTCGGCGCGGTGATCTCCGTGGTGCGCGGCAGGCGTATGAGGTCACGCCGTCCGGAGACAGCGTCCATGCGCTGGCGCTGATCGAGGCGATGGAAGGGAGGCCCGCGCGGGCGGTCGAGCTTCTGAAGCCGCTGCTGGTCGAGAAGGAACCACGCAATCCCGCCTCCGCGGCGCAGATCGCCATCGACCTGTCGGAGATCCTGCAGGCCGAGGGGGCGGCCGGCGAGGCGCTGGCGCTCGCCCGCCGCGCGGAAAAACTTCTGGCCGGCAGCGAGCGGAGCGATCTCATCCTCCTGGCTCAGCTCCAGCTCGTGAAGATCCACCTCGCGCAGAAAGATTTCGCCGCGGCGGACGAACGGTTCGAGGCGATCCGTAAGCGCGCCGAACAGAACGTGGACTATTGGGTCGCTCTCGAAACCGGCATCA
>DASWQX010000101.1:0-6995 GCA_036403495.1 Thermoanaerobaculia bacterium | reverse complement strand
GAAAGGCGACGGCTCGACCTTCGTCGATTTCGCCCGGACTCCGATCCCCGCCGGCTTCTTCTGCCCCGGCTCGGCGCCCTTCACCGCCAAGGTGGCGTTCCAGGGCGTCCCCCTGGTGACCGACAATGCCAAGAGCCTGGGAAGCCCGGACACCATCGTCCAGCGCCTGGACGACGCCGTGTTCGACAAGCGGGGCGTGGCCGTGACCCGGACGCAGGTCCGCGCCATCGCGCTCCGGAGCGTGACACCGCTCGAGACCGGTTGCGGCAAGTTCGACGCCACCGTGCGTCTCGACGGCGTGCAGCCGGTCACCCAGATGGTCATCCGCCGGGAGAACGAAAAGGGTGGCACCTTCTCCGGCCCGCTCTCGCTCAACGTGAAGGTGAGCTTCACGCCGGTGGGCAAGGCCAGCCGCGAGGCGCTCGAGATGCCGCTGGCCGTGCGGTTCCCGGATAGCCTCCAGTATCCCTGGCGCGTGAAGAGCATCGCGCCGGAAGTCGCTGGCTTCGTGCGGGTGGACACCGATGGCGACGGCGTCCCCGACACCTACCTGCCCGGTACCTCGAACTTCTTCGCCGGGGTCCGGACCACGCAAGCCAAGCCGGGAGCCCGGGGGGGCCTGGACAAGAGCTATACGACCTGCCACGACTACAACGGCTGCCAGCACTGCACCACCTGCGCTCTCTGCCAGGAGCCGTAGACAGAGAGCCTGACGAGAGAATGCCGGAGGGAACGGCCCCGCTTGCCCTTCCCTCCGGCGGTTTGAATCAGTTGTCAGTGAACGACCTTCGAGCTCAGCCCGCTACGTCTGCTTGACGGCTTCGGCCGACGGCGAGGTATCCGTCCCCTCCCCCGTCCGGGCATTTATGCCCGGGCGGGGCGGGCGCTCGCAGTCTGACAAAATAGAATTGGGCCGAGCACTTGGGCCCGAAGAGGGCGGCACTGGGGCGCGGCGATCTCACCGGATACAGTAGACTTCCGGCCCATGCCGGTCGAACGCAAACCCCTCTTCCGCGCCGAGATCCTCGCCCCACGCGCCGCAGCGCTGGCCATGGGGCCCGAGGCCGAGCCGGCGCGGGAGATCCTGCGGAAATGGGCGCGCCTGCTGGAGTCCACCCGGGCGGAAGAGCTGAACGAGTCCGAGCTCCTTCCCGACTATCTCACCGACCTCTTCTATCGGGTCCTCGGCTACCGTGGCCCTGCCGCGTCCGGCGAGCGCTACACCTTCTCGCGGGAAAAGCGCGTGGAAGTGGACGGCGAGTTCGCGGACGCCGTGATCGGAGAGCTCGGCGGCGACCGCGACCGCCTCCTGATCGCACTGGAAGGAAAGGGACCGCGCGATCCTCTCGATCGACCTTTCGCGGGCCGGCGGATGTCCGCCGTCGACCAGGCCTACCGCTACGCCATCAATCTCCCGTGCGACTGGATCCTGGTCACCAACCTCCGCGAGATCCGCCTCTACCACAAGAATCACGACCAGCGGACCTTCGAGCGCTTCGACATCCAGGCCCTGGCCGGGCACGAGGCCGCGTTCCGCCAGCTCGTTTTCCTCCTCGGCGCGGACCGCGTCGCACCGGCGGCGGGCCCGGGCCATCTGGACGAGCTCCTCAAGGCGTCCGAGCAGGCGGGCGTCGAGCTCACCCGGCGCTACTACGCCGAATACTCCCGAATCCGGCGGGACATCCTCGGCCGGCTCCGCGCGGCCAACCCGGCCGTGACCCCCGAGATCCTCCTCTTTTATACCCAGAAGCTCCTCGACCGGGTGCTCTTCATCGCCTTCGCCGAGGACCGCGGCCTGCTCCCCTCCGAGACTCTCCTGAAAGCCTTCAAGCATCACGACCCCTACAATCCTCGCTCCAAGTGGGAGACCTTCCAGGGCCTCTTCCGAGCGATCGATCAGGGGAGCGGCGATCTCAACATCCCCGGCTACAACGGCGGACTGTTCGCCCGGGACCACGGCCTCGATCGCATCACGGTGCCCGACGAAGTGTGCGCTGAGCTCAAAAAGGTGGGCGATTACGACTATCACTCGCCGGCCGCGACGAACGGGGAGAGTGCCGGAATCCGGCTCGTGGATGTGGAGATCCTCGGCCACATCTTCGAGCAATCGATCACCGACCTGGAACGGATGGAGCAGGAGCTGGCCGCGGGCACGTTCGAGCTCGGCCGCGTGGAGCGGCGCCATCGCGAGGGAGCGTTCTACACGCCGCGGATGATCACGCGCTTCATCGTCGGCCGCGCCTTGCGTCCCGTCCTCGCCGATCGCTTCGAGAGCCTGCGGCGCCGGCATCAGGAGAGCGCGGCGAAAAACCTTGCTACGCTCTTCGACGATCCGCGGGTGTACGACCTGGCGAATCTCAAGAAATCTCAGCGGGAGGCCCTCATGCTGTTCTGGCACTCCTGGCTTGGAGATCTCGAGAGAGTGCGGGTCCTGGATCCGGCCTGCGGCAGCGGAGCGTTTCTCATCGAGGCCTTCGATCAGCTCCACGCGGTCTATCAGGACGCGGCGGACCACCTCTACGAGCTGCGCGGTTTCCGAACCCTTTTCGATCCCGATCAGACCATCCTGGAGAAGAACCTCTACGGCGTCGACGTCAACGAGGAAGCGATCCAGATCTGCCGGCTGTCGATCTGGATCAAGACGGCCGAGCGCGGCAAGAAACTGACCGACCTCGACCACACCATTCGCACCGGCAACAGTCTCGTCGACGATCCCGAGCTGGACCCCCGCCACGCCTTCGACTGGAAGGCAATCTTTCCTGAAGCGTTCGCGGACGGCGGCTTCGACGTCATAGTGGGAAACCCGCCCTACGTCCGCCAGGAGCTGCTGAGCCCTCTGAAGCCGTATCTCGAACGCCGCTTCCGGTCCTATCACGGCGTGGCGGACCTCTACGTCTACTTCTTCGAGCGCGGGCTGGAGCTGCTCAAGCCGGGAGGCCGTCTCTCCTTCGTGGTCACCAATAAATGGCTCCGGGCCGGATACGCCGAGCCGCTCCGTCGATTGCTGTCGAGCGAGGCCTGGCTGGAAACTCTTGTTGATCTCGGCCATGCCAAGAAGATCTTCGAGGACGCCGACGTCTTCCCCTCGATCATGGTCCTGGCGAAGCCGGCCCCGGACGTCGCGCCCCCCGTTCCGCGAGTGTCGGTGATCTCCCGCGACGAGGTACGCCTCGATGACTTGGACCGGCAGGTGAACGAGGAGGGATTCGAGCTTCCGCGCGAGCGGCTCGGCGCAGCGCCCTGGACTCCCGAGCCGGATGCGGTCGAGGCACTGATGACGAAAATCCGTGCTCAGGGGATACCGCTGGCGGAGTACGCACAGTCGAAGCCACTCTACGGGATCAAGACCGGATTGAACGAAGCATTCCTCATAGATACGGCAATCCGGGATCGGTTGGTGGCCGAGGACCCTCGCTCGGCCGAGATCCTCAAGCCCTATCTGCGAGGACAGGACGTCCAGCGGTGGCGAGCCCAGGCGAATGGGTTATGGATGATCCTGCTGAAATCGAGCGACGATCACGAATGGCCCTGGTCTTCCCTGGGAGCCGAAGAAGCAGAGGGACTTTTTGCATCAACGTTTCCTGCCCTCCATCGACATTTGGCTCGCTGGAGAGATCAACTCATTGCTCGGTCGGATCAAGGTCGCTTCTGGTGGGAGCTGAGACGATGCTCGTACTACTCCGAGTTCGAGCGGCCGAAAATCGTTTATCAGGACATCGTTTGGGAGTCAGAGTTTGCGCTTACAGAGAGCGAGCTGTACTGTAACAATACAACCTATTTCATCTCCAATGCTGACGCGTGGCTCCTGGCCGTCCTCAGCTCGCCGCTGCTCTGGTGGTACTCCTGGAGAACCGCGCAGCATGCGAAAGACGAGGCGTTACGCTTCTTCTCACAGTTTGTGGAAGCTCTCCCTGTTGCAGTGCCTCGTGACCCTCAGGCGGCGGCGGTTCGTTCCATCGCAGGCAAGCTGATTTCGGTGACAGACGAACAGACACAAATTCGCTCCCTGCTTATCGACTGGCTCAAGATCGAGCACGAAGTCATCAAGCCCTCCAAGCGTCTTGAGGATCTCTCCCTGTCTCCGGAGGACCTGATCGAAGAGGTCCGGCGAGCCCGAGGAAAGAAAAAGCCTCTGTCCGCGGCCGCCCTGAGGAGCCTGCGGGACGAGCACGCGCGGACCATCGCGCCGTTCGCGGAGCGCCTTCGCGAAGCTGGTCGGCTCGAAGCGGAGCTGTCGGACCTGGTTTGCCAAGCCTACAAGTTGACGCCGGAGGAGATCGATCTCATGTGGCAGACCGCCCCGCCGCGGATGCCGATTGGGCGGCCCGGGCCTGGCCCGACGGGAAGATAAGAGAATGTCCCGACCTTCGGGGTGCCATCCAATTCGCAGACTCCTCCACGGTCCTCGGCGGCCACTTCGCCGCCAACCTGGGCGCCCAAAAGCACGTCGGACGCATCCTCCTCGCCCGCGTGCTGGGGGAAAGATGACCGGATCGACCGGCAGGACCGACGCGTGCGGCGGTTGCGTGGGCCCGGTGCGCCGGCGTCCGCTGACGACGTAGGAAGTCGCGGACTAGCTGTCGCAGTACCTCCGACCTTCCCGTTCGCGAATCTCGGCTGTGTCGTCCAATTTGGCGAGCATGACCTCGTTGAGCAGCATCTTTACGGCTCGCACGATACAATGAGTACCCGATGAGCGCTACGATGGCCATACGAGCCGCACAACTGCCTCTACGCCTCATCTCCGAGCTCGGGAGGCCGTCGACTCCGTTCCCCTCAGCAGCTTCCACCTAGCCTGTCCCCGAACGCCGCTCTTGACACATGTCACTTCTGACATATATGCTCCCTGCAACGAGCGCGAAGGATAGGCCGCTCGTCTGGTTGCACGGAGAGGTCAAGTCCCCGCCCTTGTCGGCCCGGTCGCGGCTTCAGGCGGGATACCTCTTACGGCGGCTGCAAAGGGGCGAGCAACTCTCCATGCCGGAGTCACGCCCCATGCCCACGATTGGCCCCCGTTGCCACGAGCTGCGGATCGACGAAGGGGTTGTGACGTGGAGGATCGCCGCCGCCTTGCTGACTACGACCGGATCTAAGGAGTCGTCACATGGATAGGGGAAAAAAGGCCCGCCTCGAAGCCCAGGGCTGGAAGGTCGGATCGGCCGAAGAGTTCCTCGGTCTGAGTCCCGTAGAGACCAGCTACATCGAGCTTCGGCTCAAGCTCAGCGATGCGGTGCGCGAGCTCAGAAAGAAGCAGCAACTGACCCAGGTGCAACTCGCCGAGAGGCTCCAGTCGAGCCAGAGCCGAGTCGCAAAGGCCGAGGCCGCGGACGAGTCTGTTTCTCTGGATCTGCTCATCCGGTCGCTCCTTGCGCTGGGAGCTACAGATCGGGATCTTGCCGAGGTGATTGCTGGGAAACTGGCGAAGGCCTCCTAGAGGCCGGCCCTATCCGGAAGATCCTGACTCTCGATCCGCTCCCCTCCGGAGCGGCCGCCTATCCAGTCAGCGAACGTCCCGCGCCATCTGCTCAAGGGCGGCCATCGCCTGGAGATAGGGGGCGGGGCCGTGGCTCACCCGTGCGCTGCCGGCATCGGCCAAGGATGCGATCGAGGGCTCGGTCCCCATCCGCATGATGTTGACCGGCAGGGGCGAGCCCGCGGCGAGCCGCGCGATCAGGGAGATGTCGACCACCCCAGATCGACCAACTGCCGGTCGCGAGGGCCTTCCGGCCTTGGCGACGGCCGCCGCGCTCCCCGCGTCCCAAACGTTGAGCAAAATGAGTGGATCGCCGGGGACGTGCAGCGCCCGGAACGCCTTCGCCTTGTCTTGCTGGTCGCCTTGGTGGCTCATATTTATCAAACCCGCAGAAGTCGGTGGATTGGAAAAGGTTATTGGTCGAAAAAGATTACTGTCCGGAGAAGACAACCGTCAGAGGCTCCGGCGAAAGGGCTGCGAGGAACGCGCGGGCGCGCCGAGACCTCGCTCAGCAACGCGAGGTCAAGCTGGCTGATCCCCCGCGCCGCCCGCCATTCCCGAAGCATATGGCCGAGCGGCGTGCCGAGAGACGGGTGGAAGAGAGGCTCGCAGTCATGACGCCCCATTCTTAGCCAACCGCGGGCGCAATGCTACGACCTCGGAGAGCGCGTCGATCGCCCCCGGTGCAGAGAACGCACTCTTCTTCGGCCTGCAATTTTTCCGCGTCCCCCTTCACTCTTCAGTCTAGAACCGCAGCCCGATAGACGGGCCGGACCTTCGAGAAGGAGAGAAACGATGGCAACCGACGTCATGCAGCAGACCCATCCCCTGCCGGAGAGCATCGAGACCCGAGTCATGGAGGGCGAGGTGATCCAGGCCGGACAGGAGGTCTATCTCAGCTTCAAGGGAGAGAACCAGGCCCACGTCGCCACGGTCTACAAGGGCACCCAGAATTATCCGACTGTCGGTCCGAACCGCATCAGGCTCAAGCTCAAGTTCGACGGCGTAACGCTCGCGGACGAGGCCATCGTAAAGATCGTGACGACGGAGCAGGGAGTGGGCGACTATAACACGCTTGGCGCCTTCACCATGGACCGCAACTGCTACTACTACACGGACAACTATGGCGACAAGCAGCGCTGGCAGGTCACCCCGGTCCAGTCCCGCCCGGACAAGACCATCCACTTCGGCGACAGGGTTTATCTGACCAACCTGTCGTTCTCGACCCAGCGGCTCACCCGCGACGGCAACTACCTGACGACCGCCGAGGTCAATGACTCCTGGGCGATCGAACAGGCCTGACGGGACGAGCGGAAACGGAGCGCCTCGGGAGGCCCGCTCCCCGGCGCTCCCCGGCGGCCTCGAACTGACCGACGATTACGGTCCTGGTGTACGGCTCCCACTTTGGGAGGCCGATTTATCAAGGAGAGGGTTATGCCTTCCAATTTCAAAGGCACATGGCAGGGCTCCGGCGTGGTGGAAAGCCCGGCGAAGATCGAAATCGAGGACGTCGGCGACGAGC
>DASWQX010000100.1:0-9099 GCA_036403495.1 Thermoanaerobaculia bacterium | reverse complement strand
ATCGCGGAAACGTGGTGCTATGCTCTGATGCGGAAGGTTCTCTCTGCGATACGTATCTGCCAAGTAGCACGGCCTTTTCTGCTCCTCCTTGGTTTCCCAAAGGATGTCTGTTTCCCCGTTTCTTCGGTACTGAGCTGCGGGCGTGCCTTGTAGACTCACCGAAGCCTGCACTCTTGCTCATCAAGGGAGAGCGCGACATTCAGAGAGTCGAGCTTCCGGATGTTCTCTCGAACCCTTTTGATTTTCACCTACTCTCTCCCTCGGAGTTCGTATTCTCGGCGGCTGACACGCTGTACTCTCTTCGGCTTGGCGGCAAGCTCGCGGTTGTTGCTCGAGGAGGGCTGCTTTGGAGCCGCCAAATCGAGGGCAAGATCCTATTTGGCTTCTACGAAGAGCGCGATGGAACAAAGCGCGGCAGCGTGAGGCGCTTTGTGCCAAGAGTGGGCGTGGAAGAAATCTGGTCATCATCGAGCTTCATTCCCTCGATGGTTCAGCCGGCCCGCCACGGTTTCTTTCTAGATGTGTGGGGCGGAGGGCATCGCAAGATCCTCTACCTCGCACCAGAACCAGGGACGCCAGAGCGGGTGGTGTGGAGTGAAGAGTCGAGCGTGTGGAAGTAGTCGTTCGTGATGGAGGCTGCTATGGACACTGATCTGGAAAAGCTGAAGGCGTTGGCCAAGGCTCATGAGTTTGAGAAAGCGCTGGCCCTTCTTTCCGCGATCGAAAGCGAAAGGAAGCTTAGTGTTGCCGAGTTGATCGTGAAGGGGCTTTGTATTCAGCTTGCGTCGGGTGTCGGTACGCCACCCTTGAGTGAGGTTGAGGGAGCCTATCTGGAGGCGTTAAAGCAGGATGACGAGTACGTGCCTGCACTCCTGGAGCTCGGATGGTTTTACTATGCGGTGGAGGATGACGCGGAAAGGGCGTTGCCGCTTTTTGACCGCGCGCTCGCTGGTAGTTTGGGACAACTCAAGGAAGCGATCAAGGGCAAGAAAGGATGTCTTGAGGAAGTTCAGTCGGACGAGGCGGCTGAGGAATTCGTCCGCGATATGGTCGGTAAGGCCCTGAAGGAGGAAGAGTTCTCGGAAGTGGCGCAGGAGGAGGGCCAGAAGAAGTCGAGGGTCGCGTCCGCGGTCCAACTTCTCCGCGAGGATGAAGGTTGAGCGCGGGATCCATGAGGAGATGCGGCAACTCCTGGAGGCCCTTCCCGATCTACCGATCAACCTTTCGGGGGCGTAGATCGGGGAAACGGTTGAAAACCGCCGGAACCGGAGTATACTTCCGAGCCGTCTCCCTTTTTGTGCTGGGGGAAGGCTCCGGGCGGGCGCCGCGGAGCTTCCAAAATTAAACATTTACGGTCAAGGAGTGGAAGGTCATGATGCTGAAGGTGCGCCAGTTCGCCGCGTCGGTCGCGTATCGGAATCCGACGGGCCAGATGGAGGAAGAGGAGTTTCCGGTCCACGCCCCCACCTACACGTCGGCCAGCGACATGGCCTTCACCTACGTGTTGCAGGTCCTCAAGCTGACGGACTTCGAGCTGCGCATCGTCGGCGCCTGAGGCGGCCCGGCGGCTGGACTTGCGGCCGGGGAGCCTTTAGGCTTCCCCGCTCCGGACCGCTCCGGGCGACGCTTTCGCGAGGCACTCATGCAAATCCTCAAGGGCCTGCTCGACTTCGTCCTGCACCTGGACAAGCACCTGAGCCCGATCATCCAGCAGTACGGGGCCTGGACGTACCTGCTGCTCTTCGCCATCGTGTTCTGCGAGACGGGGCTGGTGGTGACGCCGTTCCTCCCCGGCGACTCGCTGCTGTTCGCGGCCGGCGCCTTCGCCGCCAACGGGTCGCTATCGATCTGGGCGTTGATCGGCGCCCTGATCGCCGCCGCCGTGCTGGGCGACACGGCGAACTACTGGATCGGCCACTTCCTCGGCGCCCGGCTGGTCGCCAGCAAGCGGCTGATCAAGCCGGCGCACATCGACAAGACCCATGAGTTCTTCGAGAAGTACGGCGGCAAGGCGGTGATCATCGCCCGGTTCGTCCCCATCGTCCGCACCTTCGTGCCGTTCGTGGCGGGGCTGGGGAGCATGAGCTATGGCCGGTTCATGAGCTACAACCTCATCGGCGGCACGGGTTGGGTGCTGCTCTGCACGCTGGCCGGCTACCTGTTCGGCAATCTGCCGTTTGTGCAGAAGAACTTCTCGCTGGTGGTGCTGATGATCATCGTGCTCTCGCTGCTGCCGGCGGTCTGGGAGATCTGGCAGGCGCGGCGCCAGCGGGCTGGGGCCTGATCCCCTTGGAGACGCTCTTCGGCGATGCCCTCTTGGCAAGCCGGCTGAACTATGAGACCATAGGTCTGCGCCCGCCTCCTGGCGGGCGCAAATGCGAAGCGGCTCAAGTCTATGAGCCCGAGCGGCGGCCTCGCCGGCAAGTCCCCGTTCTCTTCCCCTTTTCGCCGGAAACATGACGTGGCGTCGCGCCCTTACGCAATGGCGTGCGCCCGGAAGGAACACGACGCTTGAGCGATTTCTCGGATTTCGGCCTTCACCCCGACCTTCTCCGCGGCATCGAGAGCCTGGGCTTCGAGCAGCCCACTCCCATTCAACAGGACGCCATCCCCCCCGCCCTCGCCGGCCAGGACGTGCTCGCCTGCGCGATGACGGGCAGCGGCAAGACCGCGGCCTTCCTGCTGCCGATCCTGCACAGGCTGCACGACAAGCCCCGCGGCACGACCCGGGTACTGGTGCTCGCCCCCACGCGGGAGCTGGCGGCGCAGATCGTCGAGCACATGCAGGGGCTCGCCCAGTTCACGGCCATCAAGGGAGCGGCCGTCTTCGGCGGCGTCGCCATGGGGCCGCAGGAGAAGAACTTCCGCAAGGGGGTCGACGTCCTGGTGGCGACGCCGGGGCGGCTCCTCGACCACTTCCAGAACGACTACGCGAAGCTCGACGGCCTCGAGATCCTCGTCCTCGACGAGGCGGACCGGATGCTGGACATGGGCTTCCTTCCGGACGTCCGGCGGGTGCTCCAGCACCTGCCGCGGCCGGAGCAGACGCTGTTCTTCTCGGCGACCCTGCCGCAGCCGATCGTCGAGCTGGCCGGCGAGATGCTGCGCGAGCCGGCGCGGCTGAACGTCGAGCGCAAGTCGGCGCCGGCGACCGGCATCACGCAGGCGGTCTATCCGGTCTCTGAGGACCTGAAGCCCTACCTGCTGGTGGAGCTGCTGCGGCGGGGGGACATCAAGAACGTCCTCGTCTTCACCCGCACCAAGCACCGGGCGAACCGCCTCGCCGAGTTCCTCGACAAGCAGGGGGTCTCCTGCGACCGCATCCACGGCAACCGTAGCCAGGCGCAGCGCACGGACGCGCTGTCGCGCTTCAAGAACGGCACCCTGCAGGTGCTGGTGGCGACCGACATCGCCGCCCGCGGCATCGACGTCGAGGCGCTGTCGCACGTCATCAACTTCGACGTGCCGAACATCCCCGAGGACTACATCCACCGGGTCGGCCGCACCGCCCGGGCGGAGATGGTGGGGGACGCCTTCACGTTCGTGGCGGAGGAGGAGCGCGAGGAGCTCAACGCCATCGAGCGCGAGGTCGGCTCGCGTCTCCCCCGACGCACGGTCGAAGGGTTCGACTACGAGACGAAGCCGGCGGAGCGTTTCGAGATTCCGCTCCAGGAACGGATCGCGGCGATCCGTACCCGCCGTGCCGAGGAGCGCGCGCGGGCCAAGGCGAAGGCCGAGAAGAAGGCCCAGCGCGAAGCCGAGGAGCGGGCCCGCCTGGACGAGAAGGCGAAGCGCCGCACGGAGGGCCGGCCGGCCGAGGCGCCGCGTCAGCCCCGGCCCCCTCAGCAGCAGCAGCAGCGGGGGCACCGCCCTGGCGGTGGTCAGGGAGGGGGAGGCGGGCGGCCGCGGGGTGACGAGCAGCCGCGCTTCGCCGGCGGCGACCGGCAGCAGCCGCGCCGCAACGACGGACCGCGGCGTCCGCAGGGTGACGAGCAGCCGCGTCACGCCGAGCGCCCGCGCCAGCGCGCCGGCATCGCCGAGCCGGTGCATCGCGAGGTCGATCCCACGACCAAGCCGACCGAGGAGCGCCTGGTGCAGATCCGCAGCGCTTTCTCGCCCGCCCGTTTCAACCGCTTCCGTCGCTGACCGGCGGCGATCGCGGGAAACTCCGTCGGTGACCCTGCCCTGACGCGTCGGTGACGCGTCAGCCGGGGGCTCCGCCGTGCGGTCTTCCCGGGACAGCGGGAGGTTTTCCCATGGCACGCCGGTTGCTCTAGCCCAGGGTGATTCAATCGTACAGGGATGGGGGAAATGGCCGCTTCTCAGGAAAGGGAGATTGTCATGGCATCGACGATTACGATCACGTTGGATGAGGATGGCAAGGCGAAGATCGACACTCTGCCTCCGGGCGTCTTCTGCTCCTCGGTCGCCATGCCGCCGGAAGTGACGGAACGGGATGTGATCTCGATCAACGTCGGCGACACCTATATCATCGAGATCAACGCGCCCAGCGGCCTGTCGGGCAGCCTGTCGGCGGTGCCGCCGGTGACGCTTCAGAGCTGGACGGATACGCAAGCGGTCTTCTCGGTCGAGGTGAGCCAGCTTCCCGTGTTGCAGAACATCGGCATGGCGATGTGCAAGGTGGGGCCGGCGGCGGTCGCCTATAGCGTCAGCATTCTCGTGAATCCCGCGACGGTGTCGCTGGGGCTAGGCATCGACGAGACGGGAATGTGGGTCAACCAGTCGCAAGTGCCGGTCGGCGTCTATTGCGATCCCGTGGAGAAGACGATCACGACCTGGGCCGGCGGCGGCTATTCGTTCGCGTTCTCCCTGCCGCCCGGCGACCTGCGGATCGACTCCGTCGAGTTCGATCCGCCGGCGGCGGCGCTCCCGTATCTGATCAGCGGGGACGAGATGACGGCCTGGGTCTTCAACAACAATACGGCCGAGCACTCGGGAGCCGAGGTGCACGTCCTGTTCATCCCGAAATCGGTCTCCAACGCGCCCCTCCATCTGCCGCCCATCGACCCTACCATCATCAACAATCCGATCAATCAGGGCGGGGGAAACGTTTGTACGGAGGTGGCCACGCCGCAGTACGAGCTGGCGGGAGCGCTGGCGTAGCGAGGCGCGGGATTCCGCAGATACAGTTCGCCGCAACGTTCGCTTGATAAAAGGAGAGGGTCATGGCATCGACGATTACGATCACTTTGGATGCGCAGGGCAATGCGAAGATCGGCGATCTGCCGCCGGGCGTTTTCTATTCCCGCTTCGCCACGCCTCCGGACGCGACGATCCGGGACGTGATCTCGATCAACGCCGCCGACACCTACACCATCGTCGTCGACGCGCCCAGTATTTCGGCCGCCGCGGCGTCGCCGCCGGTGACGGTCCTGGGCTCGACTCCGGTGCAGGCGTCCTTCTTCCTCGACGTGAGCGTGCTGCCGCTGGCCCAGGGGTTCGGGATGGCGATCTGCCAGACCGGACCGGCGACCGCCTATTCCCTCGGGGTCGTCGTGAACCCGGCGAGCCTGTCGCTGCCGATCGTGATCGACCCCGATGGGATCTCGGTGAATCCGGCCGACGTGCCGGTCGGCGTTCACGTCGATCCCGCGCAGCAGAAGCTGGCGGTCTGGGCCGGCGGCGGCTATACATTCTCCTTCGCTCTGCCGGCGGGCACCAATCTGCGGTTCGAGAGCGTGGAGATCGATCCGCCGTCTCCGATGCTGATCCCGTCGATCGGCGCGGACAAGCTGATGGCCTGGATCTACAACGACAACCTGGACGTCCACTCGGGGTTCTCGGCGGACGTCAAGTTCCACTGTTCGCCGGGCGTGCTGGGGAACGCGCTCCCCGAGGTCATCCTCGATCCCACCATCATCAACAATCCGATCAATCAGGGCGGGGGGGACGGCACCGTCACGGGCGTGGACGAGCCCGAGCTGGTGGGCGCGCTCGTCCGCTGAGCGGGGCGGGGCTTCAGCGCGGCGGCTTTGCGGCGTAGCGGGCGAGCATCTCGCGGAACTGCGGATCGCCGCGCAGGCCGTCGAACCAGGGGAGGGCGAACCAGCTCGTCGAATAGCCGCTCTTGAGAGCGGCCTCGGAGTTGGCGATGGCGCTGGCCTTCTCTCCCAGCAGGGCGTAGACCACGGCGGCTTCGAAGGCCGGGGCGCTGCTCTCGGGGGCGAGACGGAGCGCCTCGCGCAGGGCGGTGACGGCGGGGAGGCCCTGACCCAGGTGGGCCAGGGCCTGCGCTTTCACGGTGAGGAACTGCGGACCGGTGGCGTTGCGGTCCTGGGCGATCAGGTCGAGCACCTTGGCGTAGAGCGCCGCCGACTCCGCCTTGCGGCCCAGCAGGAGCTCGGCGTCGGCCAGGTTGAGCAGGACGAGAGGGTTTCCGGGCTCCAGGCTCACGACCTTGTGGAAGGCTTCCGCCGCGTCGGCGTAGCGGCCGGTGAGGAGCTCGGCGAGGCCCAGGTTCGAGACCTCGGCGAACCCCGGCGAGCGCCGCACCAGCGCCTGGTAGAGCTGCACGGCACGCCGGGGATCGCCGCTCTGCAGCTCCAACTGGCCGAGGGCGGAGAGGGCGTCGGCATTGCCGGGGGCCCGCCGCAGGCTCGCCTCCAGGTGTTTGCGGCCGGCGGCGATCTCCCCCTGCTGGAACTCGACGATGCCCAGCGTCGCCAGCCGCTTGTAGGAGGGGTGCCGCCCGGCTTCCTCCCGCATCAGGTCGATGGCCTCGCGGGTCTGGCCGCGCGCCAGCAGGAGGCCGGAGCGGAGCTCGAGGATGGCGACGTCGCCGGGGTCGATCCGCTCGAACTGGCCGAGAGCCTCCTCGGCCCTGGCGAGGTCCCCGCCTTCGAGCGCCGTATAGAAGAGGGCGCGGAGCACCCGGCGGTCCTCGGGCGCCAGCTTCCTCGCCTCCGCGGCCACGGCGAAGGCCCGTTGCAGCACCTCCGGCCGGCGCGAGAAGGAGTGCTGGAACCGCGCCACCTCGAGCTCCAGCACGTAGACCTCGAGAAAGCGGGGGGCCCGCCGGCGGAGCGCCTCCAGCCGCTGGAGGATGTCGTCGAGCGACGCCTCCTGGCGGGAGTCGAAGCGGCGCCGCAGGGTGAGGAACTCGCGCAGCTCGCGGTCGCTGGCCTCGCTGACGAAGGTTCCCCGGCGCGGCGAGCGCTCCGCGTAGGCCTGCCGGATCTGCGTCACCACCGACGCGGCGGCGACGCTGAAGTCGTCGGCGGGGATCTCGAAGCGCTCCGCCCAGAGCACGGTGCCGTCGCGCGCCCGGATCCGGCTCAGGGCGACCCGGCAGTTGCCGGCCGCGCAGTCGAGCCGGGTGCTCACCGCCTCGTCGGCGCCCACCGCCCGTGCCACCGCCGCGGGAAGGCCGGGGACCGCGTCCGTCTGCTCCAGGCTCTTCGCCGAGAGCCCCTGCAGGGCCAGCAATCCCTGCACCGAGGCGATCCGCAGGTCCGAGGCCAGCAGGTCGAGATCGACCGCCGGTCCGGGGGCGCCCTGGACCCTGGGTTTGAGCACCGCCACATACGTCGGCTCGGTGGCGGGGCGGAAGACGAGCCAGCCGCCGGCGGCGATCAGGGCGATCAGCAGCGCCAGGCCGCACCAGGCGGCGACGCGCAGCGGCGAGCGCTTCCCGGGCAGGCGGTAGGAGGAGGGCTCGCTGCCGCGCGGGGGAGTGGCGCGCGGCTGCGACAGGCCCGAGAGGAGCGGCTCGGCGGCGGTTCCGATCTCCGTCCCGGTGCCGGTCGCCAGGGCGGTCGCCGTCACGCCGGCGCCCAGCTCCCGCCCCACCTCGGTGGCGCTGCGCGGCCGCAGCCGCGGATCCTTCTCCAGGAGGTGGTCGATCAGCAGCGAGAGGCTCTCCGGCACTCCCGGATGGGCCTCCCGCGCGGGCGTCTGGCGGTCGCGGACGATTCGGTTCAGCATCGCCAGCTCGTTGTCGGCCGCGAACGGGGAGAGCCCGGTCAGCATCTCGTAGAGCAGGATGCCGAAAGAGAAGAGGTCCGAGCGGTGGTCGACCTCCTCGCCGCGCGCCTGCTCGGGGGACATCGCGCGGTAGGTCCCCAGCACGTGTCCGATCGCCGTCAGCGACTCCTCCGTCTTTTCCGCGAGGAGCCGCTTGGCGATCCCGAAATCGGTGATCTTGGCGCGCCCGGCCGGGGTTACGAGGACGTTCTCGCTCTTCAGGTCGCGGTGGACGATCCCCTGGCGGTGCGCCTCCGCCAGCCCCTCGGCGACGTCGCGGGCGATCACCAGGGCGCGCCCCAGCGGCAGCGGACGGTCGCCGATCAGCGTCCGCAGGTCGGTCCCCTCTACCGCCTCCATGACGATCGAATCCACGTCCCCCTCGGCGAGGACGTCGTAGACCTGGACGATGGCGGGATGGTTCAGCCGGGCGGCGACGCGCGCCTCGCGGCGGAAGCGCTCGCGGCGCTCGGAGCTGGGTCCCTTGTCGGACCGGATCCGCTTGATCGCGACCTGGCGGTCGAGGCGCTCGTCGTAGGCGAGGTAGACCTCCCCCATACCGCCCGCTCCGAGGCGCCTCAGAATCTGGTAGGGGCCGATCTTTCCGAGCGGGTCGGTCATGGTGGGCGGTCCGCTCAGATCAGCTTCAGCTCCCGGAGCCGGCGGGAGAGCGCTTTCCGCGACACCTCCAGACGGTCCACCATGGCCTCGACGTCGCCGCCGCACTCTTCCCACGAAGTGACGATCTCCTGGGTCGAGAGGTCGCCGGCCTTGCGCAGCCGCGGGTTCGCCTCGACCAGGGCATAAAGGGAAGGACGCGAGATGTGCAGCCGCTCGGACGCCGCCTGGAGGTCCCAGCGGCAGGCCTGCAGCGCCGCGATCAGCTCGCCCTCGGAGACGTCGGACGGCCGCCGGCGTTCCGGGGGCGCCGCAGATCCGGCCGCGACCTCGACCGCCTGGGATGGGGTCGCCTGGCGCAGCAGGCGCTCGACGGCGGGGCCGATCTCCGCCCGCGGCTGGCCGCGGCTGCCGATCGCGATCTGGCGCGCGACGTTGCGGAGCTGGCGGACGTTGCCGGGCCAATCGTAGCGGGCGAGCCGGACGACCACGCCGGGG
>DASWQX010000099.1:0-5438 GCA_036403495.1 Thermoanaerobaculia bacterium | reverse complement strand
GCCGTGTATGACTTCGGCGGCGGCACGTTCGACATCTCGATCCTCGAGGTCGGGGAGGGCGTCGTCGAGGTCCGCTCCACGAACGGGGACACGCACCTCGGCGGCGACAACATCGACCAGCGGATCATCGACTGGCTGCTGGAGGAGTTCAAGAAGGACCAGGGGATCAACCTGGGCAGCGACCCGATGGCCATCCAGCGTCTCAAGGAGGCCGCCGAGAAGGCCAAGATCGAGCTCTCCAGCGCCCAGGAGACCGACATCAACCTGCCGTTCATCACGGCCGACGCGTCGGGCCCGAAGCACCTCAACATCCGGCTGACCCGGCCGAAGCTCGAGCAGCTCGTGGACGACCTGGTCCAGCGCTCGATCCCGCCCAGCAAGCAGGCGCTGAAGGACTCCGGCGTCGACGCCAAGGAGATCGACGAGGTCGTGCTGGTGGGCGGTCAGACCCGCATGCCGGCGATTGCCAAGGTGGTCAAGGACTTCTTCGGCAAGGAGCCCCACAAGGGCGTCAACCCCGACGAGGTGGTGGCGATCGGCGCCGCGATCCAGGGCGGCGTTCTGGCCGGCGACGTCAAGGACGTGCTGCTGCTCGACGTCACCCCGCTGTCGCTCGGCATCGAGACGCTCGGCGGCGTGTTCACCAAGCTGATCGAGCGCAACACCACGATTCCCACGCGCAAGAGCGAGATCTTCTCGACCGCGGCGGACAATCAGACGTCGGTCGAGGTGCACGTCCTCCAGGGCGAGCGCGAGATGGCGCGGGACAACCGCACGCTCGGCAAGTTCCACCTGGTGGGCATCCCCTCGGCGCCGCGCGGCGTGCCGCAGGTCGAGGTGGCCTTCGACATTGACGCCAACGGCATCGTGCACGTCTCGGCCAAGGACCTCGGCACCGGCAAGGAGCAGAAGATCACCATCTCGGCGTCGAGCGGTCTCAACGACAGCGACATCGAGCGGCTGATCAAGGACGCCGAGGCGCACAGCGCCGACGACAAGGAGCGCCGCCAGCAGGTGGAGGCGCGCAACAAGCTCGACAGCCTGATCTACTCGACCGAGAAGACCTACGACGAGCACAAGGAGAAGCTCGGTCCGGACGACAAGGGGGAGCTCGAGAGCGCTCTCGCCGAGGCCAAGAAGGCGCTGGAGGGGGAGCCGACGGCCGCCGTCATGGAAGCCGCCGCCGACCGCCTCACCAAGGCCTCGCACAAGCTGGCCGAGGTGATGTACCAGCAGCAGCAGAACGCCGGCGGCCCGTCCACGGGCGGACCCGCCGGGGGTGGCGCGACGCCGCCGTCCGGCGCCTCGTCCGACGAGGTGATCGACGCCGAATACGTCGAGAAGTAAGCGAGGACCTCAAGCCATGGCGCCTCTCAAGAAGATCTACCTCGAAGAGCTGACCCGCATCCAGGACCGCATCAACAGCCTCTTCGAGCAGGCGCTGGTCACATCGGAGTACGAGGGGGGCCTGCCGGGCACCTGGTCCCCCGCCGTCGACGTCCTCGAGACCGAGGGCGCCTATCTTCTCTTCGCCGAGCTGCCCGGCGTCCGGCGTGACGATATCCAACTGCAGGTGCGGGACCGGCGTCTGGAGCTCTCCGGACGCCGGCAGACGCTCGGCGAGAACCGTAACTTCCTCCGCATGGAGCGGAGCTACGGCCCTTTCCGCCGCACCTTCGACCTGGGGGAGCCGGTCGAGGTCGACGCCATCGCCGCCGCCTTCGAGGCGGGAGTCCTGCGCGTCCACCTCCCCAAGCGCAAGACCGGAGCCGTCGAGGCCGATCCCACGCAGGTCGAGATCACCGAGGAGAAAGCCTGATGGCCACCACGCGGCGCCGCAAGCCCGACCAGAAGTTCGTGATGATCAGCGTCGTCGCGGAGCGCTACGCCATCCACCCCCAGACGCTCCGCCTCTACGAGCGCGAGGGGCTGATCAAGCCGGCGCGCAGCGCCGGCAACACCCGCCTCTACGACGAGGAGGCGATCCGCCGGCTGGAGATCATCCTCACCCTCACCCGCGACCTCGGCGTCAACCTCGCCGGCGTCGAGGTCATCCTCCACATGCGCGAGCAGATGGAGCGGATGCAGGGCGAGGTGGACCGCCTGCTCGAGTTCGTCAAGCGGATGGCCGAGGAGCGCCGCGCCGACCCCGAGCGCCAGCACGCCCTGGTGCGGTTGCACAGCGGGCCGCTGAGCAAGGTGCGGTAAAAATCCCGCCCTCCCAGGGCGACCGCGGGTCGCCCCTACAACCTCCGGCAAAAGGTGGACGTCGAGCGCAGATCGTAGGGGCGACCCGCGGTCGCCCTCTGCCTTTCGAGGCCGGTCCCCATGCTACGATTTCCCGCATGCCGGCCTCAGAAGCGCGCGTCGATCCCTGCCCGGAATGCGGGGGGCGGGGGTGGGTCGTCGTGGCGGACGGCGGGGCCGGCACCGCCCGCGCCTGCGTCTGCCGCGAAAGGGATGTGATCCCCCGGCTGCTGACGGCGGCGGGCATCCCGGCGCGCTACCAGAACTGCAAGATCTCCACCTTCCAGACCTCCGCCGGCGCGCCGCGCGAGCGGGCGCAACTGATGAACGCCCGCGCCGCCGCCGAGCGCTACGTCGACGAGTTCGTCCAGGACGGCGGCGCCTTCCGGCAGTCGGGGCTGCTCTTCGTGGGCCCTCCCGGCACCGGCAAGACGCACCTCGCGGCGGGCGTACTGCGCGCCCTGATCGAGCGCTACCGGGTGCACGGCCTGTTCGTCGAGTTCACCTCGCTGATCCACCAGATCCAGTCCACCTTCGACCCCAACTCGCCGGAGTCGAAGCGGCAGGTGCTCGATCCGCTCGCCAACGCCGAGCTGCTGGTGCTCGACGAGCTCGGCGCCCAGCAGCCGACCCCCTGGGTGCGCGACGTCCTCTACCTGATCATCAACACCCGCTACACCCGGCGGCTGCCGACCCTGTTCACCACCAACTACCGGTTCGATCCGCCGGCGCCCGCGGCGGCGAAGACGGGGGCCAAGCGCCCCGCGACGCTCGACCGCGGCCGCGATCCGGAGGGGGGCGCGCCGGCGTTTGACGAGGCCGTGCTCCTCTCCTCCCGTCTCCCCGCGATGCTGGTCAGCCGCCTCCATGAGATGGCCCAGCCGGTGGTGCTCGACGCCGTCGAGGACTTCCGGCGCGAGCACGCGGTCCACGGGGCGCACCTGCGATGAGGCTCTCCGCCCTCGGCTGCCTGCGCCGCGGCTGGACGAACCTGTCGGCCAACTGGGAGCTGGTCCTCCTCCAGTGGGTGCAGGCGTTCGCGGTGACGGCGCTGATGGCCTTCGGATCCTTCCTCTCGCTGCTGATCCTGGGCGTCAACCTGATGCGGGCGAGCCGGGGATCGGCGGGCGGGCTGGGGAGCTGGCTGCGCCGCCTGGAGGAGCTCTTGCCGGCGCTGCTGCTGGCCCTCGCCGCCCTGCTCGCGGTCGGGCTGGCCTTGCTCCTCGTCTTCTGCTTCTTCCAGGCGGGGACTTACGGCGTTCTCGCCGCGGCCGACCGCCAGGCCCTCCCCGGCGCCCGCCGGCCGCGCGACTTCTTCCGCACCTTCACCCTGCGCGACTTCGGCGGCTGGGGGGGGCGCTACGTCTGGCGCTACTTCGGCGGCGTCGCCGTCCTCGGCCTCTTCCTCTTCGGGCTGGCCGGAGTGGTCCTGCTCTGGCTGGGGCTGGCGCTGATGGGAGGCGGAGAGTGGGGGAGCCCGGCCGCGGTCGGCATCGTCCTCGGCGGCGCGCTGCCGGTCGGCTTCCTGGCCCTGATCGCCGGGCTCGGCTTCCACCTTGCCCTGGCAGATCTGGCGCGCGAGGGCTCGGGCGTGCGGGCCGCCTGGCGGCGCGGGCTCGGGGTGCTCGGCCGCCGCCTGGGCGCGGTGACCGCCCTCGTCCTCCTGCTCGGCTTGGCGGGCCTCGCGCTCGCCGCCCTCTTCGTGCCGCTGTCGACGGCGGCCGACTCCCTGCTCGCCGGCGCGCCGGGAATGCGCGCGCTGGTCCGCTTCCTGCTCCTCCTCCTGCAGAGCCTGCCGGACACCCTGCTGGCGACCCTTTTCGCCGGCGCCCTGGTGGCCCTGGTGCGTAGCGAGACGCCGTTCGAGATCCGCCGCAACCCCGAGGTGCAGACCGCTTGAGACCGAAGCTCCTGCTCGCCGCCGCCGCCCTTCTCGTCCTGCCGGTCCTCGGCTGCGGGCCCAGGAAGCCCCCCGTCACCGCGCCGCGCGCTCCGGCCGCCAAGGGGACGGAACCGAAGGCGCAGACCCCGCCGCGTCCGCAGCCCCCGATGCCGGCGCCGCGGCCGGTGACGCCGCGCGAGCCGCTGCCGGCCCAGCCGGAGCAGCCCGCCCCCACGCCCTCGGCACCGCCGGCGGGCACGGCGGCGCCGGGGGAACCGCTGCTGGTCAAGGTGGGGCTGGCGAGCGACCTCGAATCGGTGACCTTCCCCTGCTGCGAGGAGCCGCTGGACGTCGCCGTCGAGCGCCAGGGGGTGGCGGCCACCGCGGCGCTCAAGGTCGAGCCCGCCGCCGCCACCGCGCAGGGGGGGTACTACCGCCTCCAGGTGGCGGCCCTGCGCGACGAGCGGCAGGCGCAGGACCTCGCCAAGGAGCTCGAGCGGCTCTCCGGCGAGCCCGGGGAAGCCTTCTTCGACGCCGGCATCGACCTCTACCGCGTCCGCATCGGCCGCTACCCCACGCGCCAAGCCGCCGAGGCCGACTCGCGGCGCCTGGGCGCGGTCGGCGTCACTGGCGCCTTCGTGGTCAACGAGGGGGCCGCCGTCACCACTCCCGCCATCCGCATCACCCAGGGGCAGAGCGCCCAGGTCTACACCGGCCGCTGGCTCTCGGTGGCGCCGCTGGAGGGGCCCAGCGTGCGCGTGCGCAACAAGCGCTACCGCGGGCGGATGCTGGTCTACCTCAACGACCGCGGCTCGCTCAACCTGATCAACGAGCTGCCGGTGGAGGACTATCTGCGCGGCGTGGTGCCAAGCGAGATGGGGCCGGAGCTCTACAACCAGCTCGAGGCGCTCAAGGCGCAGGCGGTGGCGGCCCGCACCTACACGCTGCGCAACATGGGCGAGTTCTCGCGCGAGGGGTACGACATCTGCGCCACCCCGCGCTGCCAAGTCTACGGCGGCATGACGGTCGAGCACCCGCTGTCCGACCAGGCGGTGGCGGAGACCGCCGGCCAGATCCTCCTCTACAAGGGCGAGCTGGTGAACGCCCTCTACAGCTCGACCTGCGGCGGGCACACGGAGGACGTCCACGTCATCTTCCCTCTGCAGCGGGAGCCGTACCTGAAGGCGGTCCCCTGCATGGAGGCGGGCATCGCCCGCATCGACGGGGACCTGGCGCCGGGCTCCCCCTTCCCGGCCGGCTTCACCCGCCGGCTGTTGCCGCCGGCCTCGGGGGTATCGGCCGTCGAGTC
>DASWQX010000098.1:0-4897 GCA_036403495.1 Thermoanaerobaculia bacterium | reverse complement strand
CGGCCTATGCCGTGCGCTTCGTACCAGTGTAGCTCAACGTGGCGAACAGCCCCGTTCCGTAGCTCGACCATCCCATGTCCCTTGCACTTGCGCCAATGCCCCCGCCCGTGCGTCTTGACCAGCCGGACCAGGTCGCGGATGGAGCTCCCTTCGGCAATCGTCTCCGAGTCGTCGATTTCGCCGATGAGCCGGAAGGTCTCCACGTCGTGATTCTATGCGGCTTCGGCTTCCCAGCGGCGTTCTCGCCCTGCACGTGCGCGGACACCGCGTTAGCGATGAGCCCATGGCCGTTCATGGCACCTCCAGGGCGTGGATCAGGTTGCGGGCGACCTCGGCGAGCGCCGCGGCGACCGGGCCCGCTTCGGCGACCTCGGTGATCGCGCGGCCCTCGTCGGAAAGGGCGGCGAGCTGTGGGTCGAAGGGTACACGGCCGAGGCAGGGCAGCGCCAGCTCGGCCGCCTCGCGGCTTGCGGGGAAAAGCGGACGGACGGTGCCGCAACCGGCGCAGGCGTAGCCGCTCATGTTCTCCACATGGCCCAGGAGGCGGTTCGGCAGCGCCGCGAGCGCGCTGACCGAGCGCGCCACCACCCCCCGCGCCAGGGCAGAGGGAATCGAGACCAGCAGCACCGCGGCGTCGGGACCGAGGAAATCGGCGAATTGCGCCGTGCGCTCGGGGCCCGGCGGCAGGTCGACCAGAAGCATGTCGAGCGGCCCCCAGTGGACCGCGGCGAGCAGCTCCGCGAGCTTCGCCAGCTCGCGGGTGGCCCTCCACACGTGCGAATGCCGGGGAGAGGTGGAGGGCCACGACAACGCCTCGCCCTCGGCGAGCAGGCTCCCCACCGAGAGAATCTTCAGGCCGTCGCGGGAGATCGGCACCAGCAGCCCCTCCTCGCCCGGCAACGGCGGCACATTGCGCACGCCGCCCAAGAGGGCCTGGCTCGGCCCGTTCATGTCGGCGTCGAGAATTCCCACGCGCTTCCCCGCGGCCGCGAGCACGGCGCCGAGCTGGCGCGTCAGCGTGCTCTTGCCGACGCCCCCTTTGCCCGAGCCCACGGCCACCACGTGGCGGATACCGGCCATGCGCCGCGCGATCGCCGCCTCGAGATCGGCGATCTGCTCGGCGACATCCGAGCCGCCGTCACCTTCGATCTGGGAGTACGTCCTCATGGTCTTTCCTTGCAGAGAGATTATGCGGCCTGTGCCTGACGGGTGAACAGGAGGTGCTCTGGGCCGCTCTCGAAACCCAGCTCCGCGAGGAGGTCCGCATCCAGCTCTTCGGGGGTTGCCCGCGGCAGGAGAACGGGTGAGTTGATCTCGTCCAGGATCACCGAGAGACCGATCCGGCCGAAGGGTCCGGAAGCGGCTCCCGCCGCCCAGAGGGTGCCTGTCTCGTCCCAGAGGGCCCAGGCCTCGATCCGGTCCGGCGAGTGGCAGGCCAGGCCGGAGAGGTGCTCCTTGTGCTTTTCGAGCGCCGGCAGGTCCCGCTGCCAGCAGCGCCGGCCGGTTCCCAGGAGGCCGGCGGCTTCGAGATCCTCGACGCTCACTGGCGCCAGCGCCTCGCGCGCGCCGCTCGGGGCACTGTTCACGGAAACTTGGCGACGCCAGTCGGTCAGGCGGCTCCCGATCGTCCAGCCGCAGGCTGCGAAGGCGGCGCACGCCGCCTCGCGATCGGCGGGGACCTCGGCGACGAGCCGCGGGGGCCCAAGGATGGCGAGCTTCTGGCTGAGCGAGGTCAAGAGATGCCTTCCGTGCTCCCGGCGGCGGTGCTGGGGGTGCACCCGCAACGCGTAGACCAGCGTGGCCTCGGCGCGCTTCGCCCCCAACAGCACTCCGACCGGCTCGCGGCCTTCAAAGGCGACCATACAACTGCTGCACCACAGGTCGAGGTCGCGGACGAGGCGCTTGAATCCGTCCCGGTCGAGCGCCGGCTCGCCCGCGTCCTCCGGACCCCGGCAACGCTCATGGGCCTCCACGAGGAGGCCCATGTCGTCGCTGCGGCAGAAGCGATAGGCGGTCAACTACCTTCCAACTGCGGGTGAGGTCCTGCCCGGCGCGCCTGGAGCGCCGACGGCGACCCGACTTCATTGATCGGCGGCTTGCGCTCCTCGTTCGCCTCGATCGCCGGCGCGCTGGCCGTCGCTCCATGGCTCGCATCCGCCGGCAGGCTCGCTCCGGCCTCGGCACCCGCCTTCGCCGCCTCCTGGTTGCGGAGCATCTCCTCCATCATCTGCCGTCCGACGGCGATGCCGTCCTCGACCAGGGCGAGGCTGATGGCGTCCGTGCTGCGCTCGGCCGCCAGGGCCTCGATGCGGTCCTGCGTGCGGTTGCGCATGAAGCCCGCCGGCACGCGCAGGATGCGCTCGACCGCCTCGCCGTGCCATGGCCAGGCCGAGAGGAGCGGCACGTTCTTCGGGTCCCGCGCGATCAGATTTTTCTCTCCCTGTCCTGGAGCTTCCTGGACCGCCGCGGCTCCCGGGGAGGCCGCCATCTCCGGTGCCTCGTCGACCGCGGTCGCGGCGTCCGCGTTGCCCACCGCGGCGATGCCGGAGTCGAGGGGCACGCCGGTCTCCTCCTCAACCACCTGCTGCGCCAGCTCCAGCGTGATCGTCGGGAGCTTGCGGAGCCGGGCGGTCTTCTCGATGCGCGCCTTGGCGCGACGGCGCTTGTAGGCGTCCTTCAAGGTCCACAGGGCCCGCTTCGCGCTTTCGCTCCACTTGAGCTTCCTGCCGTCGTAGGTGACCTCTTCGGTCAGGCCGCCTTCGGCGCGGGCGATCCGTTCGAGCATCTCGCGGTCGATCCTCTCCATGTCCTGCCCGCCGCAGACGCCGCAGCGCACCGCGTCCGGCTCGCTCGCCGCCACGCCGCAGCTCTTGCAGATCGCCACCGGCTGGCGCTCGGCGAGCTCCAACGCCATGCGTTCCGCGAGCTGAAACGTCAGGTCTCTCGACTGCTTGGGCATGAAGCGGTCCATCGCCTCGTCGATCACCGAGTTGGTGACCACGCTGTGCCCCTTCTCCAGCGCCAGGCGCAGGATGCCGGTGCGCGCGATGCCCTTGACCTGCGGCGGCACGCGCGTCATGCGCTCCTCGGCCTCGGGCGTCCACTTGATGCTCTCCTCGGCGCGCACGTCGATGTCGGGATAGGCGAGCCGGGTCGAGAGGAGGATGTCGCACGGGCAGCGGCGGAGCAGGTTCTCGGTGTTGCTGCCGAGACCGGTCTCGTCCGCCTCGCTGTGGACGCCGATGCGGCCGACGATCACCAGCCAAGGGTTGGTCTTCCGCACGTGGTCGAGGACCTTCTGGAACGCCTTGCCGTCGAGGAGCGTCTTGGTCACCAGGGCGCCCGCGTCGAGCGCCATGCGCTCGGCGACCTCCAGGTGCGACTGGTAGATCTGCGCCAGGCCGGTGTCGATGATCTCCTCGTGGAGCTGGTTCTGCTCCTCGAAGCGGAAGACCTTGGAGGCCCTCTCGGAGAGCACGCCGACGATGCCGTGGAAGACCGAGTAGTGCAGGTAGGGATCGTAGACGCCGATGATCTCGACCTTCTTGTCGAAGCGCTTCGCGAGCTCCAGAGCCGTCTGCAGCGCGCCGAACGACTGCGGGCTGCCGTCGATCCCGACGAGGATCGTGTCGCGCTCGGGCTCGTCCGGCTTCGGCAGATGCTTGACGACCCAGACGTCGCGTCCGCTGCTCCGCGCCACGCGGTCACAGACCGAGCCGATCTCGCTGTCCTTGACGCGGCCGATGCCGAGCGCTCCGAGCACCACCAGGTCGCAGTCGACGCTCTGGATGTCGCGTAGCAGCTCGGTGTGGTGCTTGCCGTCCATCATCCGCGGCTCGAAGGGGAGCCCCTGGTCGCGGCAGAGGTTCTGCATCTGGTCGAGATAGCTCTCCGAGATCAGCTTGAGGCCGAGGGTGATCAGGCTGTCATGGATCTTGCGCTGCCGCTCGAGCTCGACCTCGTCCAGGTACTCGTCGGGGAGGGTGTACTCCATCTGCTTGAAGCGGTAGTCGTGCATGCGGGCGGCGTAGACGTGGCTCCCCACCAGCGCGGAGTCGAAAGCCTTGCCGAGAGCCACGGCGTTGGTGATCGCCCGGTTCGAGTGGTCGGAGTTGTCGACCGGAACGTAGATCTTGCTATACATGAGAAACCTCTCTGTCTTGGCTCGACGGTCTCGAGGGGTTGTGCCGCCGCCGGACCCAGAAGATCAACAGAAGCTCGACGGCCAGCACGACGACGGCGGCGCGCAGCATTGGCCAGAGGGGCGAGGGAGTCTCCCGTGGCATGGTGTACAAATACACCCACCGCGTCAAGCCGCGCTTGTTGCCGCGCTCGCTTTGGGCGCCATCCCAGAGCGAAAAGGCGATCGGCACGTACTGGCCCTCGGCGAAGGTGACGCCGCCGCTGCCGCGCAACGCGCGTTTGAGGATCACCGACCACTCGCCCCGGTCGTAGCTCGCGACCGCGCTCACGTCCTCGCCTTCGACCACGGAGAGGCTGCCGCTGCCGGCGCCGTTGTAGCGCGTGGCCGCCTTCTTCGCCAGGTCGACGAACCAGAGGTCGACGGGGTTCTGCGCGTCGCCGAAGAGGAAGTACGGCTTCCTGGCGCCGCTCGGTAGCTGATTGGGAAGCTGGATCGCCATCGCGTCGGAAAACTCGGTCTGGGGAGCGCCGGCCGCCGCCGCTTCGTCCTCGCCAAAGACATCGCCACCCGCCGCGCCGCCTGCCGCCGGTGCGGCGGCCGCGGCGTCGTCCGCCTGATCTTCCGCGGGCGGCACCACCAGATCGGGGGCGTTGTGCCCCGAGACGTCGGCCCGCATGTCGTGCCAGGTGACGAGGAAGCCGATCTCCCGGGCGTTGTAGATCGCCCGCACCGTCACGCCGTTGGCGGAGGGGT
>DASWQX010000097.1:0-5968 GCA_036403495.1 Thermoanaerobaculia bacterium | reverse complement strand
ATCTGAGTTGGCGTCAAGATATTGACGAATGACAGCCTTCGCCTCCCTTAGTTCGTTGTACTCCTCAAGAACCTCAATTTCTTTCCCGGCCACTTCTGGCGCATAAATACCATTTGATCTCAGGTCTTTACAGTAGCTAATAATAACGTCATCTCTATCTAGAGCCTCTGCGGACCCTAAAAGATGCATGGTGTCTTCGCTGAATTCTTGTGGTGGACAAACCTCAAGCCAGATAGGCAGTGCTTGCTCCGCCAAGCCTAATCTCGTGAGAATGAGGGCGACTTCATGCTTCTCGGTATAACTTGCATTCTCACCTAGGCAGGCTGCTGCCCTTAATGCTTCGACTCTTGCGTCATCTCGTCGACTCATCCTAAACAACGCCCAGGACCGCATAACGCTTTGCTCTAGTGCACTTTCCCCCTGTTCGGCAAGCTCCTCAGTTAAATCATCGGTTAAGTCGCCGTAGAAATGTGCTAAATAGATGATTCGTCGGATGTATTCGAGCCGAAGTTCTTCGGGCTCGCCCGGAAGTTTAACCAAGCCATCCTTAAGCAGTACGAATTCTTCGCGCTTTTCGTTATCGTTCCCCCAATTGTGAAGCGCGACGCTAACAATGAATCGTGTACCTGGCTTAAGATTCCTTGTAACCAAATCTCTCGCAACAGGTAGACCGCTTGCTTTGTCCTCGCGCCTCAATGCTTCCGCGATGAGAGCTACGCCAAACTCTTCATTTTCAGGCTCCTTATCGTATGCAGAACGAATGTCTACAAAGGCCTCATTCTCATCCTGCAAAAGCATAGATGCAAGTGAGCGATTATACCTTGCGGCAGCTATCAGTTCAGGAGAAGCATCGGGAGAGCTCATCGCTGCAGCGAAGTGGTCACGCGCCTCGCTCACGCGATCCGGGTCTCGCGTGACGCAGAGCATACGCTCCCGTACTCCCGTCGGAAGTCCCTGCTGGAGTAAAGCTGTCCCGAGCGCGAAGTGTAAGCTGGGCGAGAGATCCTTCAGCGGCCTAAGTATCTTTTCGGCTTCATTCGGATTGTTGGCTTCCATAGCCCTATGATGGAGAGCCAGGGCTATATTTGGATTGGACCTAAGAATCTCAGGAATTGCAGCGAGCAAATCGTCGTATGACAAATTTGTCGGGGCACTAGCAATCCTGATCAAATTTCCCCTTTCATTAACAGGGTTCTGAAGGCACGACTCTGAGGCCATCCTATAAGCTTGCTCACGGTCGCCGGTTAGGAGGTATGCGTGAGCGGCAATGCTCAAGGCATCACTATCATCTCTAGGTTGATATGCCGCAGCCTCGAAGTAGGCTAAGGCGGCTTTTTCGTAATCCCCTTTATTGTAAAAGGCATTTCCGATATTGGCCACCACCCTGAACTTTTCACGAGGCCCTAGAATTTCCCATCTCTCCTTCTTGATTCTTTCCAGAAGAGCTATGGAAACATCCGGCCTGCCTTCTGTGAAGTGCCTAGCAGCTTCATCTATTTCTGCATGTGAGGTACCCGTCACCGCTTGGAAGCTCGTCACGGCAGTGTACGTCGCAGGGCTCGCAGTCGAAATAGGCGCAGCATTAAAGGCGTACAGTTCGCTCGCTAGATCTGGATTTTCTTTTAAAATCTCTTCCAAATCTTGCCAAGCATATACAACGACGCTGAAGAGGCCTGCCGCTTTGTGATCCTGCGTTACGCGAATAGCATGCTGTTGAAGCTCTGGCTCTCGGTCAGCGGTCGTGGCTATAATGTATTCACCAAGAGAAGGTGTGAATTTTTTGGCCTTTTGTATCTCTAGATTAACCTCTTCTGTCTCAAGACCAGCGCGGGCATTCTTGAGCTTACATTGTATTCCAACAACGCGCTCGTCTGTATTTGAAACGAGGTCAACTCCAAATTGCTCCTGACCTCGCCGAGCAAACTTTTGCAGATGTGGCAATTTAAGATATACGCTGAATACCTTTCGACAAAGAGTCTCGAAGAATATCTCGTTATCTGGCTTAGGATAGACAAAACTTTGAATAGGCAAAGTATAACTCCAACTCAAGAAGTTCGCATGAGCAAGTTTTACTTCTAGTCTTCAACTCCTAGATGCGCCTCACTCCGACGGATAATTTCCGACTTAGGGTCCGCTCCTTCTTGGCCCGGCGGTCGAGCGCCAAGGACTCGTCTTAATGCATGCAGGAGATCTCGCGGACCAGGTTTGTAGCCGCAAAGCCCCTGTGCTCCTTTGGTGTGTCGTCGTTCTTCAGAGGTTCGGGGAACCGGCGATGTCGGAGAAAGCGCCCTTGGTGGCCGCCGCAGACATCGGGTTCGGGCCCCCTACCCCGCCTTCGCCCGCGCCTCCGCCTTGTCCACAACCACCTCCGTGAGCCGAGCCGTGCTGGAAACCGCCCTGCCGATCGCCTGCAGTAAGGCGATTCGGTTGCGGCGGACCTTCTCGTCCTCGGCCATCACCATCACGTCGACGAAGAAGCGGTCGAGCACCGGCGCGAGGTCGGCGATGCGGCGCAGGCCGCGCTCGTAGTCGCCGGCCGCGGCGGCGGATTCGAGGTCGGAGCGCAGGCCGGCGAAGGCGGCGGCGAGGTCTTTCTCGGCGGGCTCCTGGAGAAGCGAATCGTCGAGCGTCGCTTCCGGTTCATTCTTGACGATGTTGGCGATGCGCTTGGCGGCCAGCACCACGGAGAGGAAGCCGGCCTCTTCGCGGACCTTGTGGAGGGCGTCCACGCGCGCCCGCAGGTCGGCCAGGTTGGAGACCCCCGCCGCGAGCCCCGCTTCGATCTCGTCGTAGGCGTAGCCGGCGAGGCCGAGGATGTAGCGGATGCGGTCGGCGAGGAAGGGGCGGAGGTCGTCCAGGATCTGCTCCACGCTCCACGTCAGGCGGTCGCCGTAGAGGCTCGCCGCCTTGGCCGCCACCGCCTCCAGGTCGATGGGTAGCCCCCCTTCGAGCGCGATGCGGACTACCGCCTGGGCGGCGCGGCGCAGGCCGAGGGGGTCTTTCGAGCCGGTGGGGATCAGCCCGAGGCCGAACATGCCTACCATCGTGTCCATGCGGTCGGCGAGGCCGACGATCTGGCCCGCCGTGCCGCGCGGGATGCGGTCCTCGGCCGAGGCCGGCATATATTGATCGTAGACCGCCTGCCAGACCGCCTCCGTGGCACCCTCCTCGCGGGCGTAGATGCCGCCCATGATCCCCTGGAGGGAGGTGAACTCCTTGACCATCTCGGTCGTCAGGTCGACCTTGAGCAGGCGGGCGGCGTCGACCGCGCGCGGTTTCTCTTCCCCCAATCCGAGCTGATCGCAGATCGCCGCCGAGAGGGCGACCAGCCGCTCGGTCTTCGCGGCGTAGCTCCCTAGCTTCTCGTGGAAGGCCAGGCGCTGGAGCTTCTCGGCGGCTTGGGCGAACGGCTGCTTGCGGTCCTCGCCGTAGAAGAAGCGGGCGTCGGCGAGACGCGCGGCGACGACCCACTCGTTGCCGGAGCGGGCGCGGCCGGCCGGATCGTCCGGACGGTCCATGACGGTGAGGAAGTAGGGCAGCAGCGCGCCCTTGCCGTCCGTGGACTCGACGGTCAGCGCGCTCTGGTGGTCGCGCAGGCTGGTGGCCAGCACCTCGGCCGGCAGCTCCAGAAAGGCGTCGCCGAACTTCCCTTCCATCACGCCGGGGATCTCGCAGATGGCCGCCAGCTTCTCGATCAGCGCCGGGTCCTCGACCAGCCGGCCGCCCAGCGCCTCGGCGCGGGTCAGCATGGTCGCCTGGAGGACGCGCTGGCGCGCCGCGGGACTGACCTCGATGGCGCGCGCGGCGAGGTGGCGCCGGTAGTCCGCGACGCTCTCGACGCGGAAGATCGAGGGCGACAGCGTCGGGTGACCCTCGCTCCGGTCGCCGGCGGCGATGCCGAAGAGCTCGAAGGGCACGACCTCGCCGTCGAGCAGGGAGACGATGCCGTGGACGGGACGCACCCACGGCCCCTCGCCGCTCCCCCAGCGCATGGTCTTGGCCCAGGAGATGCCGGCGAGGATGCGCGGCACGATCTCCGCCAGCACCTCGCGGGTGGCGCGGCCGTCGATCTTCTTGGTGGCGGCTAGGTACTCCCCCTTGTCGGTCTTCACCCGCGCGAGCTGGTCGGGCTCCAGGCCAGTGCGCTTGGCGAAGCCGAGCAGGGCGGGGGTCGGCGCGCCGTCGGCGCCGAAGGCGGCGCGCACGGGCGGGCCCATCACCTGCTCCTCGCGGTCGGCCTCCCTCTCGGGGAGCCCGTTGAGGATCAGCACCAGGCGGCGCGACGTGAAGCCGGTCTCGACCTCGCGGGGCGCGATGCCGCGCGCCATCAGCTCCTCGAAGACGCGGGTCGCCAGCTCCTTGACCCCCGGCTCGAGCATGCGGGCCGGGATCTCCTCGCTCCTGATTTCCAACAGGTATTCACCCTTCAAAGCCTCACCGCTGGCCATCGGCCACCTCCGTCGTCATCAACTTTTCGCGCGCCTCGCCCTGGAGCAGCGGGAAGCCCAGTTTTTCGCGGCTCTCGACGTAGGCCTTGGCGCAGCCCACCGCGAGGTCGCGGACCCTCTTCATCAGACCCACCCGTTCGGTGACCGAGACGGCGCCGCGGGCGTCGAGCACGTTGAACGAGTGCGAGCACTTCAGGGCGCACTCGTAGGCGGGGAGCACCAGCCCCTCCTTGAGGCAGCGGTTCGCCTCCTTCTCGTACCCGTCGAACAGGCTCTGCAGGAAGGCGACATCGGCGATCTCGAAGTAGTAGCGGGAGAGCTCGTACTCCTCCTGCTTGCGCACCTGGCCGTAGGGGATGCCCGCCACCCAGTCGATCTCGTAGATGCTCTGCGAGAGGGAGAGGAACATGGTGAGCCGTTCGAGGCCGTAGGTGATCTCGGCGCTGATCGGCTTCAGCTCAAGCCCTCCCGCCTGCTGGAAGTAGGTGAACTGGGTGATCTCCATGCCGTCGAGCATCACCTGCCAGCCGACGCCCCAGGCGCCGAGGGTGGGGGCCTCCCAGTTGTCCTCCTCGAAGCGGAGGTCGTGCTGGGTGAGGTCGAGCCCGATCGCCTCCAGGCTGCGCACGTACAGGCGCTGCACGTCGAGCGGCGAGGGCTTGAGGATCACCTGGAACTGGTGGTGCTTGCCGAGACGGAACGGGTTGTCGCCGTAGCGGCCGTCGGCGGGCCGGCGCGACGGCTGCACATAGGCCACGCGCCAGGGCTCGGGCCCGAGGACGCGCAGGAACGTATCGGGGTGCATGGTCCCGGCGCCCACCTCGAGGTCGAGCGGCTGTTGCAGCACGCACCCCTCGCGGGCCCAGAACTCGGAAAGCTTGAGGATCAGCTCCTGGAACGTTTGCATGACTCTTCCGTGCCTCTTCCCGGCATAGATCGGCCCCATGGACGCGGGGACGACGCGCTGTGGGTTTCCATGAAGCCCCGGAGGGGGCGGCAGGACGCGCAGGGGTGAATCCTATCCTTTCGCGGGCGTCCGGGGCGAGCCCGCGGCCGCGGTGAACGCGTGTTCCCGTCCGTCGGCACTGCGACGGGGGTGCTCCGAGACGCGCCTCGGCTCTTGCCACACAAATCCCGGGTTTTGTGTCTCGGCCCACGCGAGTTGCCACGCGCCCTTCGCGAGTTGCCACACGGCCCACGCGAGTTGCGACACGGCCCACGCGAATTGCCATTCAGCCTCCGCGAATTGCCATACGGCCTTCGCGACGGGCATGTCGCAATTCGCGAGGGCGTGTCGCGCCCCCGGGATGGGCGTGTGGCAATCGGCGTGGGCGCGTCGCGCCCCCTCGGGGGGCGTGCCGCAATTCGCGAGGGCCGCCGCTCAAAGCTTGGCGAGCGTCTTGCGGATCACGTCGTAGCTGCGCAACTCGCGCTGGAGGAAGCCGCGGCGCACCTGGGCGCAGAGATCCTCCACCTGCCGCAACACGGCCTCGCCGGGGGGGCGCTCGGCGGCGACGGGG
>DASWQX010000096.1:0-3296 GCA_036403495.1 Thermoanaerobaculia bacterium | reverse complement strand
AAGTCGATGTCCTCTTGCAGGCGCTTGACCTTGCTTTCGGCGTTCATGGGGGAGCCTCCTGCAGTCACGGTAACGACCTCGTGAGACGCCTTGTCCCCTATGGTAAGGGTCTGCTTTTGTGGATCCGAGGCCACCAGCTCTAGATTCGGCATCGCCCTGACGACAGCCTCGGCTTCGGCCTGGAAGCCTTTGCGGGCGTCGGCGGGTCGTCTGGACGAGGACGTTGGAATCGACGAACTCAGCGCTCATGAAGCTCGTCTCGCGTCCAGGTCGGCCGTTCTCCGAGGCCCATGGGAAGGCCTTGCCTCATCCGGGCAATGGCGCGGTCCCGTGCTTGGTCGTAGGCCTGCTCTGGAGCGACCACCTCTTCGAGGCAAGAGCCCACCAGCGCAGAGAGCGATATACCCCGCTCGACAGCCGCGTGCCGTGCTTTGCGGACCAGGTCCCGCGGAAGGGACAGTTTGACGTTCTACGTCTCCATAAGACACTCCCCAAGTAATCGTAACACGAGCAGCGAGGCGAACCTGTTCAGCCTATTCTAGACAAGCCCTTCGTCCTCCACCTGGCCCGCTGTCCGCGACAACGATCATCGGCCAGAGAGGATTCCGAGACTCCGGTGGGAAGCGAGGTCTTCTTCCAGATCGGCTTGCGTGTAGTGAAGGGGCACCTTGTGCTCCTTCAACAGTCTGTGGACCTCGAATCGCGTCTCCAGGCCGAGGAGGCGCCGGACCTGCGTCTCGGTCAAGGCATTCGTCCTATAACCCTCCACGGCGATCGCCTCCAGGGCGTGGCGAGATACGTTCCCCCAGCGGCCTTGCAGGGAGGCTGAGATGTCTTCGGGCAGGTTAAAGGTGACTTCCACGGCATGAGCCTCCACGATCAACTCCATCTTAACGTAAGGGAGTGGAGACGGAGCTGGAGATGATGCAGCGAGGGCCGATGACGTCCCGGAAAAAAGACGGGCCCCCGGTCCACACCTCCCCGGGAGCCCGTCGAAGGGCCTCATTCAGATTCAGTTTTCAAAGATCCCGGCCAACTGACCGGCTTACCTTGGACCGACTACCTCGGACCGGCTACGGCTTGGCGGCCGTTTCCGGCGGCGGGGTGGTGGCCGGCGGCGGCGTCTTCTTCCGGCGCGGGCGGCGGGGCTTGAGGCCGAAGCCGAGGAGCGTCTGGTTGTCGAAGCCGAGGTTGCCCTTGAGCATGGAGCCGACCCGGAGGTGGAGGCTGCCCCCCTGCTTCACCAGGATCTTCCGCTGCCGGACCGTCTCCTGCAGGCTGCCGCGCAGGTTCTGCTGCTTGGTGTCCATGTCCTTCGCCTCGGTGATGAGCCCCTGGAGCTCGGTCACCATGTCCTTGAGGTAGGGCATGTCCGTGAGGTGGGACTGGAGAGCGGTGTTGAGCAGCTCCCAGTCCGAGATCAACTTTGCCAGCGCTACGGTTGCCATGGTCTTTCTCCTTGTTTGAGTTGTCTGGTTGCGAGGGTTTTCCCGCCCTCGGTGTGCATAGGTTTCAGGTTCAGGTTCAAGCGTCTGGTACAGCAAATCTCCTCAGGTCATCGCGGACCTCCTTTCCGTCGTTCGCCAACCATGAATCTCGACTGCGGGGCGCATCGTAGACTGGTCCAAGCCGGCTGTCAAGACCTCTTATGCGCTTCAGATCAAAATTATCGTCCCCATTGAACATGGCATAAGGAATCCTTACGGCGCATAGGCGCTGGATGCACATTGAGAGGTGCAGGAGCGTGGCTCTCGTCGAGAAAAGCCTGACCAGGGACAGAGAGGGCCGGAGGGGGAATGGCTGGCAGGATGGCAGAATCTCGGCCAGGAGGGTCAAGGGCTCCGCTGGGAGTCCTGTAGTGCGCATGGATGCTATGATTGTCACGTACCAAAGGGAGAGGGACCATGCCTATCAACCGTGAGCACCAGGACAGCCGCCGCCGCGCCATCCTCCAGCTTCTGGCGGAGCGGCCGATGACCCGGCAGATCGAGATCGGGCGCGCGCTGCGCAAGCAGGGCTTCAAGGTGACGCAGTCGAGCGTCAGCCGCGATCTGCAGGCCCTCGGCATCGTGCGCAAGGAGGGGGTCTACCGTCCTCCCCTGCCGCAGGGGAACGAGAGCGCCATCGGCAAGATGGAGGAGTTCATCATCCGCGTGCGCAGCGCCGGGCCTTACATGATGGTCTTCGACACCCGGCCGGGGATGGCCAAGGCCGTGGGGGTCTCCCTCAAGAGCGCCGCCTGGCCCGAGGTGCGGGGGGTGGTCGCCGAGGACGACACGCTCTTCGTGGCCACCGACAACGTCTACGACTCGCGGCTGCTGCTCCAGCGGCTCAAGCGGGTGGTCAAGGACTGACGGGGCGAGGCGAGATGGAGATGTCCGCGACCGGCGCCCGGGCATGAATGCCACCCTCTCACACACATCTCCTCGCTCCGATCGGCCTCCGTGGCCTGCGACCTCATCCCCTATCCCCTTCTCCTAGAGGAGAAGGGGGACGACTGCGATGCGGCCCCCGTTGGGCCCTCCCTCTCCTTTAGCTCTGTCAGCTCGGCGGGCCGAGCACATGGTGTGGAGGAACAAGTCGCCTTGTTCCTCAGGAGGTTTAGGAGAGGGACCGAGGATGAACTGGCCCGGCTCATCGCGAGCCAGCGACAACTGGCCGGCCTCCACGGCCGCCAGCGATAGCTGACCGGGCGAGGCGCCGGGAAGGCGGACCTGGATCTCGGCGATCGCCTGACGTAACGCCCGCAGGAGCTCGGAATCGCCCGCGGCGGGTCCGTGGATTCCAGCTTCCGGCAGATCGCGGGCAGCGCGACGAGACGCGGCTTTTCGAGCGGCACTGATCCTGTGAGCGGCCGGATGTCGCGTCATGGAATGAACGATCCTCTCCGAGATTCGGAGGTGACCCCATGCACTGGCTCGGTGTTTTTCTCCTGACTCCAACGCTCCTGACTCCAACGCTTCTGGCTCCAGGGTTCGGCGGCGAGGTTCAGGTCCAGGAACAGGGCGCGTGCGACGCGGCCTGCCAGAACGTCCTGCAGCGGGGGTGCGACGGCGGCAATCCCGCCGCCTGCCACGACCTCGGCAAGATCCTGACGGAAGAGCCCGCCGCGTCCATGCCGGGCAACGCGACGCGGGCCACCGTCGTGCTCCAGCGCGCCTGCGATAAGGATCTGGCTCCGGCCTGCCACACCCTCGCCTGGCAGTACCTGCGCGAAACCAGCGCTCATCGGGACCTCACGCGCGGGCGTGACCTCGAGCTGAAAGCCTGCAAGCTCGGAACCTCCGAAGCCTGCG
>DASWQX010000095.1:0-4578 GCA_036403495.1 Thermoanaerobaculia bacterium | reverse complement strand
GACTTCCTGGATTATGCGAAACAGACGGATGCGATCTCCGGGCTTGCCGCGGTGGCTGAGTGCGAGGTGAGCCTTACGTCCGGAGGTCTGGCCGAGCGGATCTCCGGACTCGCGGTGTCGCCGAATTATTTCTCTGTGCTCGGCATACGTCCGGCGCTCGGGCGCTCTTGGTCACTCGACGAGACGGAGGGGCCAGTCGCTGTTCTGGGCTCCGGACTTTGGCACCGCCGCTTCGGCGCCGACCCCAGGGTGGTCGGCTCACTGATCTTCCTGAACGGCAAGAGTGTCAAGGTCGTCGGCATCGCTCCTGAAGGGTTCTCGGGTACCGATCTCGGATCTCGGCGGGAAATCTGGTTTTCTCTGCACTCCTACGCCCCGATCGCCAAGGGTGCCATCGCCTCCCTGACGGGCCAGCAGAACCGCACGCAACGATGGCTGACCGTCATCGGCCGGCTCGCACCGGGAGTCACCGTGGCCCGGGCTCAAAGCATCCTGAGCACGGTGGCACGGAACCTTGCCGCCGCCTATCCTAAGTCTAACGCCCAACTCGGAGTGCGTGTCCTACCGCTCACCCAAGCGGCGCTGGGACAGGGAATGCGTCCGAAGATCCTGAGTTTCACGGTCCGGCTCATGGCGGTCGTCGCCTTGGTCCTGGCAGTGGCGGCGGTCAACGTGGCGGGGTTGCTGCTGGCCCGCGGTCTCGCTCGCAGACGGGAGATCGCCGTCCGCTTGAGCCTGGGCGCGAGTCGGAGACGCTTGGTCCAGCAGCTCTTCGTGGAGGGACTCCTTCTCGGCTTTCTGGGATTGGCGGGCGGAGTTTTCTTGGCAAAGGTGAGCCTTCCCCTGATCGAAAAGCTCAAGCTTCCGAGAGACTTGCCGCTTCACGGCCTCGCGATATCGGGGCGCGTATTGGGTTTCGCGGTTCTCGTCTCCATGGCGAGCTGCCTGATCTTCGCCCTCCTGCCGGCAATTCAGACAGTGCGCATGGCGTTCATGCCGGCGCTTCGCGGGAAGGCGCCGAGAGGGAACCTGCTTCGCTTTGGGCTTGGCGAGGTTCTTGTGGCACTCCAGATTGCCTTCACGCTCTTGATCATGATGGTCTCCGCGCTCATGCTCCGTACACTTTCCAATCTGAATTCGGTCAATCCTGGATTCGATCCCACTCATGTCCTGGTGTTTTCGGTCGATCTCTCTTCGGCGGGGTACGAAGGGCCGCGAGTCGCCACTTTCTATCAAGATCTTCTGGAGCGGCTAAGGCACCTTCCCGGCGTGAAGACGGCGAGCATGGCGGCCGCTCTGCCGGTTATGGGTGGTGACCTGGTGGTCGATCTGACGGTTTCCCCAGAAGAGGGCCCGATGTCTGGAGTCAGCGAGACCTCGCTGCCGGCCGTGCACCATGTTCTGGTGGGCAGACACTTCTTTGAGACGGTTGGGATGAAAATGCTTCAGGGGAGCGACTTCGGACCTACCGAGGAGGGGAGCATGGGTGAAGTCATCGTCAATGAGCGCACAGCTCATATGCTCTGGCCTGGACAGAGTCCTCTTGGGAAGCGACTGAGCCTGGCGGAGACCAAGGCGCCATTCTCAGTCATCGGCGTCGCCGCCGACTCCACGTACGACACTCTCAAAGAGAAGCCTGTACCTGTGCTCTATCTCGCCCATTCACAATATAAAAAATCTTTTATCGGATCACTGCTCGCCTCTGAAATGACGCTTCTCGTTCGCACTTCCGGCGAGCCAAGGCAAGTGCTAGGCTCCGTACGGAGGATTGTTCGCAGCATGGATCCGCTGCTGCCGGTTTTTCATGTCGCGACGCTAGAGGAGCTCCTGGCCTCTACCATTGGAGTTGAGCGTCAGGCGGCAACGCTCTATGGCAGCCTCGCTCTCGTGGCGCTGGCGCTGGCGCTGTTGGGGCTTTATAGCATCGTCTCGAACGCGGTTGTCGACCGAACACGCGAGATCGCCATACGTATCGCCTGCGGAGCTACCCCAAGCTCAGTGCGCCGGCTTGTGCTGGGGCGTAGCGCTTTGCTGGCACTTATCGGCATAGGTGTCGGACTCGCGGCGGCGGCATCCACCAACCAGCTCGTTCAAAGCCAACTGTACGGCGTCAAAACGGGTGATCCAGTTACGTGGCTGATCACTCCTGTCTTCCTCATCGGCGCAGCGATGTGGGTCAGCAAGGGGCCGGCCCGTCGCGCTATGCGAATCGATCCGGCGGTTGCCCTCCGGAACGAATAGTCGCTCTCCGCGGAGCGGCTGGCGTTTTCCGGCAGCCGGTCTCCTAGGGGCGAGTTCCTGGTCGGGATGGGGTGTTCTTCTGCCCGGCTCGAGCCTGCTAGGGCGTCTGCCCCGACCAAATCGTCAGATTTCCCGCTTCGAATCCATCCGAGAAGATCCGGTTCCCCACCGGGACCGTCAGGCTCACGGTGTTGTCGGCGCTGTTCGGGTCCGAGGTGCCGGCCGGCGGCGCCACGGACGCGGAATCGGTGATGGATGGGGGCGGCGTGGCATTGACCTGCCCGGTGATCGTGAAGGTCACGGTGCCGCCCTGGGCCACGTTGATCAGCGCGTTGAGGCTCCCCCCTCCCGTGCCGGCCGGGCAGGTGGAGCCCGGCGAGGCGGAGCAGATCCAGACGGGCGAGGTGAAGGCGCCGGGGAACGTGTCCATCACCCGGGCGCCGGTGACGCCGGCCGGGCCGGCGTTGGCCACCTTCAAGGTATAGACGAGGTTGGTGCCGGGCTGGGCCACGGGCTGGTTGGCCGTGAGGGTGACTCCGAGGTCGGAGACGGGCGCGATCGTGTCCTGGTCGGTCGCCTGGTTGTTCGCCGCCACCGGGTCGGTGGTGCCGGCCGGGACGCCCGCGGCGGCGCTGTTGATCACCGGGCTGAGGGTGCCCTGGGCCACGGTGGCCGTCAGTTGATAGGTCAGCGTGCCGCCCGGCGGCAGGCTCACGGTGTCCACGATGTTGTTGTTGCCAGCGGCGGTGCAGGCGGCGCCCAGGGAGGGGGTGCAGGTCCACACCGCGCCGGTCAGGGAGGCGGGAGGCACGTCGATCACCGTGGCGCCGGCGACGTTGCTGGGGCCGTTATTGGTGACGACCAGGACATAGGTAACGGCATCGCCGGGCGAGACGGCCGTCTGCCCGTCGCTCAGCGTGACGGCGAGGTCGGCGCGGCGGCTCAGGGTGTCGGAGTCGGTCGCGGTGTTGTTGCCGGGCGTGGGATCGGTGACGCCGGCCGGCGCCGTCACGGTGGCCTGGTTGGTCAGGGCGCCGGTGGCCGCCGGATTGATCGTCGCGGTCAGGGTGTAGGTCACGCTCCTGCCTGCCGGCAGGTCGACGGAGTCGGCGATGCCGCCGTTGCCGCTCGCGGTGCAGTGGGCGCCGGCCGAGGGCGTGCAGGCCCAGGAGGCCGCCGTCACCACGGCCGGGAGCGAGTCGGCCACCGTGGCGCCCGCCACGTCGCTCGGCCCGTTGTTGGCGACGGTGATGACATAGGTCACCTGGCCGCCCGGCGTCGCGGCGGTCACGCCGTCGTCCTCGGTGACGGCGAGGTCGGCCTGCGGCGTCAGGGTATCGGTGTCGGTGGCACTGTTGTTGGCGGGGTTGAGCTCGGTCACCCCGGCGGCCGCCGTCACCGTGGCGGTGTTGGCGAGCGTGCCGGTGGCGGCGGCGGAGACGGTGCCGGTGGCGGTGTAAACGGCCGTGCCGCCGGAGGCGAGGTCGATGACGTCGAGGATCTGGCCGACGCCGCTCGCCGTGCAGTGGGAGCCGGCGCTCGCCGTGCAGGTCCAGGTGATACCGGAGAGAATACCCGGGAAGGAGTCCGCCACGGTCACCCCGGAGGCGTTGCTGGGGCCGTTGTTGGCGACGGTGATGGTGTAGGTCACCGAGGCGCCCGGCACGGCGGTCGTCTTGCCGTCGGTCTTGGTGATGGCGAGATCGGCCTGGGGCGTCAGGGTGTCGGTGTCCGTGGCGCTGTTGTTCCCGGCCACCGGATCGGGCACGGCGGCCGGCGCCTGGACGGCGGCGGTGTTGGCGAGCGTGCCGGTGGCCGCGGAGGAGAGGGTGGCGGTGGCGGTGTAGGTGATGGTGCCGCCGGCCAGGATGTTGACGGTGCGGTCGATGTTGCCGGAGCCCGCCGCACCCCCCGCGCAGCTCGAGCCGGCGGAAGCGGAGCAGGTCCAGCTCACGCCGGTCAGGAGGGCCGGGAAGGTGTCCGTCACCCGCGCTCCCGGCGCGTCGCCCGGGCCGTTGTTGGTGACGGTGATGATGTAGGTCAACGGGCTGCCAGGCACCGCGGTCGTCTTGCCGTCCGTCTCGGCGATGGCGAGGTCGGCCTGGAGGAAGATCGTGGTGCTCGCCTGCGCGGAGTTGTTGCCCGGCTGCGGATCGACCGAGCTGCTGGCCACCGAGGCCGTGTTGGTGACCACGGTGCCGGCGGCGAGGCTCGAAGCCGGCCTAAAGGTGGCGGTCAGCGTCACCGCCGAGCCGGCGGCGAGGTCGCCCAGGTTGCAGGGGAAGCCGCCGGCGCACGGAGCGCTCGCCGAAACGAAGGTGGTGCCCGCCGGGGTGG
>DASWQX010000094.1:0-6889 GCA_036403495.1 Thermoanaerobaculia bacterium | reverse complement strand
GCTCGGCAGGGAGGTGGGGTATCAGGTGCGGTTCGAGCGCAAAGCGGGTCCCGAGACGAAGATCCTGGTGGTGACGGAGGGCATCCTCGTCCAGCGTCTCCAGGCCGATCCCTTCCTGGAGGGGGTTGGCGTGGTGATCTTCGACGAGCTGCACGAGCGCAACCTCCAGACCGACCTCTCGCTCGCCATGGCTCGCCGCGTCCAGCGCGAGGTGAGGCCCGATCTGAAGCTGCTCGCGATGAGCGCCACGCTCGATCCGGGGCCGGTGGCGGCTTTCCTCGACGGTCCGACGATCGAGAGCGAAGGCCGGCTGTATCCGGTGGTGATTCAGTATCTCGACCGGCCTGACGACCGCCCGCTGCCCGCGCAGGTCGCCTCCGGGGTCCGCCGGCTGCTCGACGCGACGCCTGGGGACCTGCTGGTCTTCCTGCCGGGCGTGGGCGAGATCCAGCGTGCCGCGGAGGCGCTCGCGGGACTCGGCGCCGAGCGAGACCTCGCGGTCCTCCAGCTCTACGGCGATCTGCCGGCCGAGCGGCAGGACGAGGTGCTTCGCCGATCGAGCCGGCGTAAGGTGGTGCTGGCGACCAACGTGGCGGAATCCTCGGTGACGATCGACGGCGTCACCGCCGTGGTGGACTCCGGGGCCGTCCGCCGGCTCCGTTTCGATCCGTCGACCGGTCTCGACCGGTTGGAGCTCGGCAGGGTCAGCCGCGCTTCCGCCGACCAGCGCGCCGGCCGAGCGGGACGGCAGGCGCCCGGCATCTGCCTGCGCCTCTGGCCTGCCTGGGAACAGCCGGCGCTCCCCGAGCGCGAGACGCCGGAGATCGCCCGCGTCGACCTCGCCGGCCCCGCGCTCCAGCTCCTCGCTTGGGGAGAAAGCGACCTCGCCGCCTTCGGCTGGTTCGAGGCGCCCGACCCAGCGGTCCTGGAGGCCGCCACCCTCCTGCTCCGCCAGCTCGGCGCGATCGGCGCTATCGGCGAATATGGCGTGACCGCCCTGGGCCGGACGATGGCGCGGCTGCCGGTCCACCCGCGCCTCGCCCGCCTCCTTGTCGAAGGGCAGCGCCGCGGCCACCCCCGCGAGGCCGCCCTCCTCGCCGCGCTCCTCTCCGAGCGCGACCCCTTCCCGCGCACCCCCCGCGGCGCCGGTCCTCGCCGAGCCTCGCGCTCCGACCTCCTCGACCGCCTGGACGCCCTGGAATCCTTCGACCGACGAGCTGCCTTTTCCGAGGATCTGAACACCGGCGCCGCCCGCTTCGTCCTCAAAGCCAGAGATCAACTCCTCAACCTTACGAAGAGCGAGCTCTCTCCCCCTCTCCCTGTGAGGGAGGGCGGGAGGGGAAGGGAGAGGGGGCCGGGGGGTGAGGGTCCGGGCGGGGGACGCGCCGAAGACCGCGACGATTCGCTCCTCCGCGCCCTCCTCGCCGCCTACCCCGACCGCGTCGCTCGCCGCCGCGAGCCGCGGAGCCCGCGCGGCGTCATGGTCGGGGGCCGCGGCGTGCGTCTCGCCGACGACAGCGGTGTGCTCGAAGCGCCCCTCTTCCTCTGCGTCGATCTCGACGGCGGCCGCTCCGGGGCCCTCTCGGAAGCGCTGGTGCGGAAGGCCTCGGAGGTCGAGGCCGAATGGCTTCCCGCCGATCGCGTCCGCACCGCGATAGACCTCGAATTCGACGACTCCCGCGAGCGCGTCGCCGCCTGGAAGCGGACGCGCTACGAGGACTTGGTGATCGCCGAGGCCGAGGTCCCGCCGCCGGATGCGGCCGAGACCGCGCGGGTCCTCGCCGCGGCCGCCGCCGAAAGGCTCGACCGCGCGCTGGCGCTGGACGATCCAGAGGTTGCCGCCTTCCTCGACCGCGTTCGCAGCCTCGCCGGCTGGATGCCGGAGCTCGGACTTCCAACGTTCGGCGAGGACGAGATCCGCGATCTCCTTCCCGCCCTGACCGCCGGCCGCAAATCCTTCGCCGAGCTGAAGCGGGCGCCGCTCCTCGACATCCTCCAGGGCGCTCTCTCCTATCCGCAGCTCGAAGCCCTGCGGCGGGAAGCGCCGGAGCGGCTGGAGGTGCCGAGCGGCAGCCAGATCAGGATCGTGTACTTGCCCGGCGCTCCGCCCGTGCTCGCCGCGCGCATCCAGGAGATGTTCGGCCTCGCCGAGACCCCGCGCGTCGCCGCCGGGCGGGTGCCTGTCCTGTTGCATCTCCTGGCGCCGAACGGCCGCCCGCAGCAGGTGACGCACGACCTCCGGAGCTTCTGGGAGACCACCTACGCGCAGGTCCGCAAGGAGCTGGCCGGGCGCTACCCCCGGCACTCCTGGCCCACGGACCCCTGGAACGCCGCGCCCCAGAGGAGGCCGATGCGGCGCTGAAGCTCGATCGTGCGGCGGAGCGCCGCCGCGATCCGTTGGAATTCCACGATCTCCTCCCAGCGCAGCGACCGCTCGGCGCGGCCGGCGAGCCAGCGGTCGAGCACCCGATAGCCGCCGACCCGGTACTCCCAGACCTCGGAGGCGATCCCCTCGAAAGCCTTGCCCTCGGCGTCGAGCCGGCCGTCGCGGATCTCACGGAGATGGTCCGAGCGCAGCAGATGGAGATCGATCAGCACCGCGCCCAGCCCCGCGAATTCCAGGAAAACGCCACGGTCCGGCGGCAGCGGGATGCGCGGGAAGTCCGCCCGCAGCAGGTCGGCGTACCGCTCCCGATAGGGAGGGCTGTAAAGGATCGCGTAGACGTATTGCAGGATCAGCTCGGGAGACGGTCTCTGGCCCAATCGCTCCTTCAGGATCTCCAGGCAGGCCGGTGGGACATTGCCGACGGCGTCCGCGGAGTAGAGCCCGCCTTCCGGGTGGAGGTAGAGCGGGAAGACGGAATTGATGTCGAACGCGCTCACCGTCTTGTGAGCGACGATCCGATCGGTCACCAAGGCGCCTGGCTCCTCCTTGTGCTGGCGGGGAACGATCAATCCCAGGTTTCCCGTCATGCGCAGGTGACGCATCATTTTTTCCCGGGGGCGCTCCAGGACGTAGTCCGCGTAATAGATCGTCCTGCGGTCGAAGGGGCGGAAGAGATAGGGGAGGAACCTCGCCTCCCATTTCAGGTCCTGGCGGACTTTTGTCCGCGCGTCCTTCAGGCGGCAGCGTCCTTTCTCGTCCGGTCCCCACTCCTCGCGCAGGACATCGTCGTGGAGCAATTCGTTGCGGAGCCGTCCGATCCGCCGTTTCAGCTCTTCCGGGTCGGTGTCGACCGCGAAGGCGTCGCGGCCGGTGACGATCCCCACCGAGTGCTCGCCGAAGATCTCGGTCAGGCGGAGCCCCCGCTCGTACTCCCTGGCGAGCGCGGCGTCGCGCGGCGCGAAGAGGAACGCCGGCGCATCGGGCTCGATCTGGCGCCATTCGGTCGACTCGACGTCGTGCTCCCCGAGCCAGCGGAGCTTGGCGGCGCGGCTCCCCCAGAGGTCCGCGCGGAAGGCCCGCTTCGGCAGTCCGGGCTTCTTGACCAGGATCGCCACCGCGGCCCCCTGCCGCACCTCCGCGAAGACGTTGGCGTCCCGGGAGCCGTCGGGCGCCGTCTCCTTCTTCTTGCCGTTGCCGTGGAGGTCGAGGAGATGGATCTCGTCGAAGGTCTGGAGGAGCGACCGGCGCACGCCGCGGAAGGTGGGGTTGTCCAGGTAGCCATGATCGGTCACCAGGGCCACGATCCCCTCTCCCGACTCCTCGACTTTTCTCTGGGCGAAACGGAGGAACTTCAGGTAATCGTTCCGCAGCCATTTGAGGTTCTTCTCGACCAGCCGCTCGCCGTCGATCCGGTGGTACTCCGCGTCGATCCCGACTCCCTGGTTCGCCGATTTGCCCGACCAGGGGGGATTGCCCACGATGACGGTGATCCGCGCGTCCTTCTTGATCCTCCCCGCCAGCCGGGACTCCCGCGAGAGGGCGGCCGTGCCGGGGATCGTCGACTGCGCCAGATCGTGCGTCTCCAGCGCGTTGGTCAGATACAGGGAAACCCGCTCGTCCTCGCGGAGCGGCCGCCCCAGCTCCTCCAGGACCAGGCTCATCTTGAGATGGCCGATCGCGTAGGGTGCCATCATCAGCTCGAAGGCGTGGAAGTCGCGCAGCAGGTGATCGCCCACCAGCGCCGGCACGGCCCCGCCGCCCACGCTGCCGCTCGCCTCCTCGACGGCGCAGCGGATGGCCTCGACCACGAAGGTCATCGTGCCCGCCGCCGGATCGAGCAGGGTGACCGAGGAATCCGCCAGGCCGTCGCGCCGCCCCAGCCGCGTCTGGAGCAGGCGGTGGACGGAGCGGACGACGTAGGAGACCAGCTCCGGCGGCGTGTAGTAGACGCCCCGTTTCCGGCGTAGCTCGGGGTCGTAGCAATGGAGGAAGGTCTCGTAGAAGTCGAGCACCGGGTCGCGCCCGCGCCGCCGGGCCGAGCCCGCCAGCATCGCCCGCACCGGCGCACCGGCGAGCAGGCCGACGATCTCGTCGACGATCCACGCGATGTCGGGATGGGGATCGGCGAGCGAGATGTAGCGGAAGGCGTCGCGCAGGATGCCGCTGGTGGCCGGGATGCTCTCCGCCGCGATCCGCCGGTCGAACTCGCCCGGCGCCCGCCAGCGGGCGGCGAGGAGGCCGTAGGCCAGCGTCTGCGCGTAGAGGTCCGCGAACTCCTCGTGCTCGAGACCGGCCAGAAGGTGCTCCGAGAAGGCACGGTAGAATCCGGAGAGGTCCGAGGTGCCCTCCGTATCGGCCTTCAGCAGTGCCAGGATCCTCGCCGCCAGGATCCGCGTGCGGAGTGCCATCCGCGGCGCCAGCTCGGCGGCCGACGTGCTGGCCGGCGGCGCGAACTCGCAGAAGAGGTCGAGCAGCGCCAGCACCGGCTCCGGCCCACCCGCGGCGTCAGCGCGGGCCGCCAGCGTCTCGCCGCGGTAGAGCCGCAGCTCGCGGAAGTTGGTGAGCAGGAGGTTGGGGAAAGCCCTCTGATAGCGCTTGAGCTGATCGGATTCGGCCACCCGGCCCAGCTCCGTCCCGGGCAGCTTCGCCTCGACATATCCGACGATCCGCGCGCCACGCCGTACCTGGAGATCGAACAGACAGTCCTGCGTCTTCCGCGGGAGGATCAGCACCTCGAGATCGCTCCACCCCCGGTGCTCGGCATGCCCCTCGAACAACTGCTTCAGGTGCGGATAGAAACTCTCCTCCCGCGCCTCTCCCCGGCGCTCGGTCCCGGCGATCCGGTCGAGATAGTCGTGCAGGAGCTCCCGCGGTTGCGGGGCGAGACGACGAGTCGCGGCCGGGGGCGTCGGCATGGAGGTATTCTATGCCGGATTCGTCTCCTTGAGATACGTGGAGGATCTGGATTGTGGGATTTGGTGTGGGAAGGGGCAACGGCAGGGGATGGTTCGGTCGCCCCCGCCCGGGCATAAATGCCCGGGCTACGATGGAAACGAAAAGCCGGCTGAAGCCGGCTCAAATCGGGGTCGGAGGGATTGAGCCTCCTTCAGGAGGCTTTTTGGTTTCGGGGTAGCCCGGGCATTCATGCCCGGGTGAGGGCGGCGGCCATCTCTGGAATCGCCCGTTCCCTCCTACTGATCCCCCGCCGTCCCTTCCGCGTCGTTGCTGGTCTCCTTGCCGCCCCGCGACGGCGCGCCCTCTCCGCTCCAACTCCAGTCGCGGATCTCCGGCAGGTCGTCGCCGTGCTCCTCGATCCAGGCCTTGTGCTCGATCAGCTTGTCGCGCGTGCGCTGGCGGATGTAGGCGGCGCGGGCGTTGAGATGGGGGACGCGGTCGATGACGTCCTGGACCAGGTGGAAGCGGTCGAGGTCGTTGCGCACCACCATGTCGAAGGGGGTGGTGGTCGTCCCTTCCTCCTTGTAGCCGCGGACGTGGAGGTTGTCATGGTTGGTCCGCCGGTAGGTGAGGCGGTGGATCAGCCAGGGGTAGCCGTGGTAGGCGAAGATCACCGGCTTGTCGGTGGTGAAGAGGCCGTCGAAATCCTTGTCCGAGAGGCCGTGCGGGTGCTCGCCCGGCGGCTGCAGCGCCATCAGGTCGACGACGTTGACCACGCGCACTTTGAGCTCCGGCAGCTCGCGGCGCAGCAGGTCGACGGCGGCCAGGGTTTCCAGCGTCGGGACGTCGCCGGCGCAGGCCATCACCACGTCGGGCTCGCTCCCTTCGTCGTTGCTCGCCCAGTCCCAGATGCCGATGCCGGCCGTGCAGTGGCGCACCGCCGACGCCATGTCCAGCCACTGCGGCGAGGGCTGTTTGCCGCAGACGATGACGTTGACGTAGTTGCGGCTGCGCAGGCAGTGGTCGGTCACCGAGAGCAGGCAGTTGGCGTCCGGCGGCAGGTAGACGCGCACCACCTCGGCCTTCTTGTTGATCACGTGATCGATGAACCCCGGGTCCTGGTGGCTGAAGCCGTTGTGGTCCTGCCGCCAGACGTGGGAGGTCAGCATGTAGTTGAGCGACGCGATGGGCAGGCGCCAGGGGATCTCGCGGATCGTCTTCAGCCACTTGGCGTGCTGGTTGAACATCGAGTCGATGATGTGGATGAAGGCCTCGTAGCAGGAGAAGATGCCGTGGCGGCCGGTGAGGAGGTAGCCTTCGAGCCACCCCTCGCACTGGTGCTCGGAGAGGACCTACATGACGCGGCCGTCGTGCGCCACGTCCTCGTCGGTGGGCTCGATCTCGGCCTCCCACTCGCGGTCGGTGGCCTCGAAGACGGCGTTCCAGCGGTTGGAGGCGGTCTCGTCCGGGCTGAAGATGCGGAAGTTGCGGGACTCGGCGTTGAGCCGCAGCACGTCGCGCAGGAAGGTGCCCTGCACGCGGGTGGCCTCGCCCAGGGTGGCGCCGGGGAAGGAGACCTCCACCGCGTAGTCGCGGAAGTCGGGCAGG
>DASWQX010000093.1:0-4316 GCA_036403495.1 Thermoanaerobaculia bacterium | reverse complement strand
CGCACCAGCCGCTCCACGACGTGCAGGGCCTCGATCAGCCGCTCGTCGAAGAGCTGAGAGTGGCCGACGAGCTCGCCGCCGTTGCCGGTCTCGATGGCGAAGCCGTCCGGTCCGGACTCCTTGTACAGTCGGAACGCCGCGTCCCGACCCGTGTCCGGGGAGGACCGCCACCGCCAGCCACGAATCCGTGGATATCCGCTTCCTGGAGACGCCGAGGCGCCACCCAAGCAGATCGGCTCACGCTAATCTCGGACGACCCTCAGAAGCAGATCGCGGAAGAGCAAGTGACGCGAGGCCCAAAGTCACATTGGATCCACTTAAACGTCTCTGTGCAAAGCCCTACAGCGCTGCTGCAGTAGATGTTGGCACTCTGACCGGGCGGGCAGATCCACGAGCAGTCCTTCAGGACATCGCACGCTGGACAATCCGTGCGAACACCGTCACAACTCACCCACGTATCCCCGGACAGGCATGTGCTCGAGCCGGTACATGTAGCCCCGCAATTATAGGTGGACGTCGCGGTGCAACTCGCCGAGAGGCGCTGTGCCGCCAAAAGTCCGAGGCAGAGGACCACCGCAGAAAGACACAGCCTATTCATAGCGTTACCTCCTTTAACCCATCGTTTGGCCGGTATCTTACTGCGCTCAAGGTTTTACTGCAACAACGGTTTACAGTGTCAGCAAGCGCTTCTCTTGGCCATCGATGATTCGGCCAGGTTCATGGGGGCCCCGAAGGAGCCCAGGCATGTAGCCTCGGGCGTGAGCTCCGGGGAAGGCGCCCACCCCCACCCCCCAGAGCCCCGAAGGGGCGACGGCAGTCATTGATCCGACGTTGGTTGCCGTCGCCCCTTCGGGGCTTTGGAGATTGTGGGGATCGGCCTACCTGGGGCTGACGCCCCAGGCTACACGCCGTCGCCCCTTCGGGGCTCCAACAGGATCAGCCCGCCTCCTCCTCCACCCGCTCGTCGAGCACCGCCCCGGCCCGTTCGAGCGCCAGAGGACCGGCGGCCTCCATCACGTGGGCCAGCGCCTCGGGGGATCGCACCAGCCGCTCCACGACGTGCAGGGCCTCGATCAGCCGCTCGTCGAAGAGCTGAGAGTGGCCGACGAGCTCGCCGCCGTTGCCGGTCTCGATGGCGAAACCGTCCGGTCCGGACTCCTTGTGCAGCCGGAACGCCGCGTCCCGCCCCGTGCCGGGGAGGACCGCCGCCGCCAGCAGGGCGAGCCAGCGCGCGCGAAACACCACCGCCGGCCGGTGTCCCCGCTCGGGCGACTCGCCGATCCGGAACACGCCGAACCGCTCGCCGGGCATCTCCAGGATGCGCCAAAGCCCGGCCACGTCGGCCTCCCCCGCCGTCGGGGGCTCGTCACGCTGCGAGATGCGATGGAGGAAGGAAGGGGAAAACGCGTTGCGGGAGGAAAGGATAGACTGGTCGTAGCTCTTCATGGGGAAACGACCTCCATGGTGGGTTAGGTCCGGAGGTGGGTTTGCAGACTCACACCGGGCCGTTTTCTTTTCTGGGCCGGACGCTCCGGCCCGCGATGGCTCGCGTTGGTAGGGTGGGGTGCTGCTGGCAGGTTCCTCTCGGGCGTGCCTCCTTGCGCTTGCGCGGAAGGGCTGCGTTGATGGTAGGATTGCAGGGGTAAGGGCGGCGTAAGTCAAGGCGATCGATGGGCGTCAAGTGCTCTCGCCCATGTCTTGCCGAGCACAAGGCCGCGAACAGAATATCCTGTGTTGACGAATGTCCGGAATTAATTTAGGATGCTGAGCCGAACCAGTGGCCCCTCGGTTGGCTAGGAACTAACAATACAGCGACTTGCATGACACTATTAGAATACTATGCCTACTTCATTCGAAATTACCCTCATCCATTGTTCTGACATCCATCTTTCGGAACGCCTTATTGAGGACACCGAGAATCATATACCACACCGCCATGGCCATGACATGCGGGCATTCTTGGCCTTAGATGACTATCTCAAGAGAACCCCTTGGGACGTGCTCGTTATATCCGGTGACCTGAGCAGAGTGGGCAACCGAGACAGCCTCTCTTGGGCTAGGAATTGGCTCAACACAACCCTTTACCTGGGGTCTTATGAGCTGGGACTGGGATTGGCCAAACAGGACGACAAGCTCGTCGTCACAGTGCCAGGCAACCATGATCGATTTAACGGAAGCCTTACACAGGGTGCCCTAGACAATTACACAAACGAATTCGGAGCCGTTCCCGTCAACGAGACAGTGAGCACAGTAATTCGCGGCACCAAGTTAAATTTCCACCTTTACGACTCGACCTTCGCCGGAGGCGGTTTTGGTCGCGGGCGAATTGCCGATTTATATATGGTGCCAAAACGCATCTCCATCGATGAACTCAACATTGCAATCCTTCACCATTACTTCATCCAACCGCCTAAACACAACCGAACGTTAGATCTGGAACTGGATAACTGCAACGCAGTTGCAGCATACCTACTATCCGTTGGATTTGACGCAATTATGTTTGGCCATCTACACGAGCGATACATAGACTACATTAGCGGCAAACTGATTGCGCGCCTCCTCCCGCGTCGCAGAGAACGTCGAAAGGTCTGGAGGCGCCTTATTCCTCGACGCGTCGCGGCCATGTTTGAGGAAGATGGGGCCGTAAGCTATCGACGAGAGAGGGCAGCAAATGGTCAGGCACCATCACTAGAAGCTCACTATGAATATATTTTCATGAAAAGACATGGAGCAGAAGTTTTTGGGCCTCAGCATTTTAAGACAATCAAACATTTTTACCAACATCTCAGTGAAAATCGCGAAGCATTTTCCTTGAAAGCTGAACTCGACCGTCTGAAGCAAAAAAAAGTCTTGATTTCTATGGCACCAAGTGCGTGTCAAGCTGAAGCGCCAATGTTTGGCCTCCAACGGTTTGTATTCCGTGGTCACAACGGTAGGATTGAAGAGTTCGAATGCTATCATGTTGATTTCGACGAAGCCCATTTCTTAGAAAGCACAATCCCGTCTTTCGGTCATTAGTTTGTGGCGCAGGTGCAAGCGGATCCTCTTTTATACCGAAATTACTACTCACCGTTTTCCAGACGCTTCACAGTCGCCCTGGGCCTACCCGCCTTACAAAAGAAACCACACCGCATATTTGGAGAGAGCAACTTCGCATGCCCAACACCCAAGCCTACGCCGCCCACTCCGCCACCACCCCCCTGGCTCCCTATAGCTTCGACCGCCGCGATCCCGGTCCCAAGGACGTGCAGATCCAGATCCTCTTCTGCGGCGTCTGCCATTCGGACCTTCATGCCTCCCGCAGCGAGTGGGAGGGGACGGTCTACCCTCTCGTCCCCGGACACGAGATCGTCGGCCGGGTGGTCAAGGTCGGCGGGGAGGTTTCCACGTTCAAGGAAGGCGACCTCGCGGCCGTGGGGTGCATGGTGGACTCCTGCCAGCACTGCGCGAGCTGCGCCGAGGGGCTCGAGCAGTACTGTGAGAACGGCATGACCGGCACCTATGGCGGTGTCGAGAAAGAGACCGGACAGCCGACGCGCGGCGGGTATTCCGAGCGGATCGTGGTCGACGAGAAGTTCGTGCTGCGGATCTCCGACAAGCTCGACCTGGCGGCCACGGCTCCCCTGCTTTGCGCCGGCATCACGACGTGGTCGCCGTTGAAGCACTGGAAGGTCGGCGAGGGAAGCAAGGTCGGCGTGGTAGGGCTCGGCGGGCTCGGCCACATGGCGGTCAAGCTCGCGCATGCCCTGGGAGCGCACGTGGTGCTGTTCACCACCTCCCCCGGCAAGATGGAGGACGCCAAGCGCCTCGGGGCCGACGAGGTGGTGATCTCCAAGGACGCCGAGGCGGTGGCCAAGCACGCGGGAAGCTTCAACTTCATCATCGACACCGTGGCCGCACCGCACAACCTGGACACGTTCATCACCCTGCTGAAGCGGGATGGCGCGATGGTCCTGGTGGGCGCGCCGGGCGAGCCGCACCCGTCCCCCGGCGTCTTCAACCTGATCATGGGGCGCCGCACGCTCGCCGGATCGCTGATCGGCGGCATCGCGGAGACCCAGGAGATGCTCGACTTCTGCGCCGAGCACGGGATCACGTCGGACGTCGAGATCATCCCGATCCAGAAGATCAACGAGGCGTACGAGCGGATGCTGAAGGGGGACGTGAAGTACCGCTTCGTGATCGACATGGCCTCGCTCGGCCAGGAGGCGAAGCAGGACGCCCGGTGAGCCGGGGACCTCATGAAAAAGAGGGTGAGCGGACACCGCGCCGTTTGAGGGCGACCGCAGGTCGCCCCTACAACCTCCGGCGCAAGG
>DASWQX010000092.1:0-1771 GCA_036403495.1 Thermoanaerobaculia bacterium | reverse complement strand
CCTTCGACCGGGTTGGCGGCGAGGACCTTTTCCCAAAGCGGAGCGGCGGCGGCCCAGTCCTTCGCCGCGGTCCGGGAGTCGGCTTGCTGGACGAGCGCGAGGAACGAAGCGGGCGGCAGCGTCGGAGCGGACGGCGGAGCGGCGGCGAGCAGGGCGCAGGCCGCGGCCGGCAGACACAAGCGTCTCAGAAGCTTCGGGATTCCACTTGTCACGCTCGCCCTCCTCACCGATGATCGCCAAGGCTAATCGCCGCGGAGGGCAGCGCCACCGATGATGCGCGAAACGACATTCCCGCTTCGTGAACGGGCATCCGAGCCCGCTTGGGGGCCCGCGACCTTCCTGCGCCGGCACCGCCGGACCTGGATCATCGCCGCCGCCGGCGCGGTGCTGCTTGGCGGCGTCGGCGCGTTCGGAACCGCGGGCGCGGCGCCGTGGACGCTCTATTCCTATTGGGTGACCGTGATGTTCGCCGGCGGCCTCATCGGGGCCTGGGCGCTCGACGCCTTCGACGTTCGCGACGTGCCGCTGGAGCGCCTGCCGGCCGTGGCGGCGGCCATGATCGTCGCGGTCGCCCTGCTGGTCACCCCGGTCGTGTGGGTGGTGGCGGGGCTGGCCCTGAACGGATCCTGGAGCCCCGCGAAGATGCTCCACCTTTTCCCGCAGGCCCTGCTCGTCGCGAGCGCCTTCGGGACGTTGCAGCTGGTGTTCGAACGGCCGCGCCGGGCCGCCCCCGGCGAGGCGCCTTTGGAGGCCGCCGAGCCCCCCTCGCCGGCCCGGCTGCCCGACCGGCTGCGCGGGGCGCGGCTGCTCGCGGTCGAGGCCGAGGACCATTATCTGAGGTTCCATACCGATCGCGGCTCGGACCTGCTGCTGATGCGGATAAGCGACGCGGTGGCCGAACTGGAAGGGCTCGGCGGAGCCCAGACCCACCGCTCCTGGTGGGTGGCGCGGGACGCGGTCGCCGGCGTGCAAAGGAGCGGCGGCCGCGCCACGCTGCGGCTGGTCAACGGCCTCGTCGTCCCCGTCAGCCGCCGCCACGCCCCGCGGCTGCGTCGGGAGGGCTGGCTCTAGGGTTTGTTCCCTTTAATACTGAACCGCTCATCCTGAGTAGGGACTGACCCCGGACTTGATCCGGGGGAAGGCCCGTATCGAAGGACGCTCCGGAGCCGTGCGTCCTTCGATACGCCGGTTCGACAGGCTCACCGGCTACTCAGGATGAGCGGGAATGGTTTCAACCAATCAGGACAGCTTCCAGGCGGAGCTCCAGGCGTCGATTCCCGCCCACCCGTAAGCGCCGCTCAGGGTGCGGAAGCGTGCGGCGTTCATTCCGCCGAGCGCGATCACCGGCACCCGCGCCTGATGCGCGATCAGGGCGAATCGGCGCGGGCCGAAGGGCTTGCGGCCGGCATGGGAGCGGGTCGGGTAGACCGGCGACAGGAAGACCAGGTCCGCGCCGCCGCGCTCCGCCGCGCGCAGCTCGCGCAGATTGTGCGCGGAGGCGGTCCTGATCCCGGCACCGCGCCGGTTGTGCACGCCGTCGGCGCCCGCGAGCGGTGCGCCCGCCGCAACGAGGAAGAGCCGGCGTCGGCGGGCGATCGCCCTCACCCTGGCGAACAGCGCGCGGCGGGCAGCCGGAGCCAGGGTGTAGTGCCGGAACACGATCCCGGCCCCAGGCGGGAGCCGCTCCAGCGCCGCCCAAAGTCCTTCGCCCTGCCGTTCGTCGGTCATCAGCCAGAGGCGAGGGTGGCGGCGGGCCATGCCGCTTCCTATA
>DASWQX010000091.1:0-7837 GCA_036403495.1 Thermoanaerobaculia bacterium | reverse complement strand
CGTAGAGACATCCGGTCGCTCTCCTGCCAGGACATGCCGTTTCTCCTCCTTCCAGAAACAGCTTCCCAAAAAGCGTTACCTATGTCCCCGTACAAGTGTTACCCATGTCCCCGGTCCATACACTGAAGGAGAGGGAGGGCCCAACGGGGGCCGCATCGCAGGCGTCCCCCTTCTCCTTTGGGAGAAGGGGATAGGGGATGAGGTCGCAGGCCACGGAGGCCGATCGAAGCGAGGAGATGTGTATAAGGGGCTGGGGCGTGAGCCCCAGGACACGCATCGAAGGTGAGCAGGAGCCCCGGAGCGGCCATCCGGCCGGGGGGTTCCCGACGTAGAGTCCTCGGAGCCGGCAGCGTCCGGCCTCGCCCAGAGAGGAGCCCTTTGGTGAACGCAGCGCCCGATGCCGTAAAGACCGCCGATGCCGCTCCCGCGAGATCCCGCGGCAAGCTCATCCTCTACATCGTGATCGGCGTCGCCGTCCTCGCCGGCCTCTTCCTGGCCGGCCGGCAGGCCGGCGCCTATGTGCCCCGTTTCGCCCAGTGGGTGGCGAGCCTGGGAGTCTGGGGGCCGGTGGTGTTCATCCTCGGCTATGCCGTGGCGGCGATCGCCTTCATCCCCGGCTCCCTGCTGACGCTCGCCGCCGGCGCCATCTTCGGCCTCGTCCAGGGGACGATCTACACCCTGGTCGGCGCCACCCTCGGCGCCGCGGGCGCCTTCCTGATCGCGCGCTACGTGGCCCGCCGGCCGATCGAGCGCAAGATCGCCGGCAACAAGAAGTTCGCCGCCATCGACAAGGCGGTCGGCCGCGAGGGGTTCAAGATCGTGGCGCTCCTCCGCCTGTCGCCGGTCTTCCCCTTCAACCTGCTCAACTACGGGCTGGGGCTGACCCAGGTCACCTTCCTGCAATATCTAGCGGCCTCGATCTGCATGCTCCCCGGCACCCTCCTCTACGTCTACTACGGCAAGGCGGCGGGGAGCCTGGCGGCGCTCGCCGGCGGCGCCAAGACCGAGAAGGGGACGAGCTACTGGGTGGTGCTCGGCGTCGGCCTGCTCGCCACGATCGTCGTCACCACCTTCGTCACCCGCCTGGCCGGCAAGGCGCTGCGCCAGCAGATCGACGAGCCGGCGGCGGCCTCTAAGACGAGGAATAAGAAATGACCGCGCCCGTCCACTTCCCCGTCGAGCCGCTCGACGAGTTCAACCGCCAGCTCCTCGCCAACGTCCATCCGGACTCCTGGGTCAATCCCGAGCCCGCCCCGCGCTACCACCTGGTGGTGATCGGCGCCGGCACCGCCGGTCTGGTCTCGGCCAAGGGGGCCGCCGGACTCGGCGCCAGGGTGGCCCTGATCGAGCGCCACCTGATGGGCGGCGACTGCCTGAACGTCGGCTGCGTCCCCTCCAAGGGTGTGATCCGCGCCTCGCGCTCGTGGGCCGACGCCCGCGAGAGCGCCGGCCGCTTCGGCGGCCCCAAGGTGGCCGACGATGCGAATATGGGCTCCAGTACCGATTTCGGTTTCGCCATGGCGCGCATGCGCCGGCTGCGCGCGGGGATCAGCGTCGTCGACAGCTTCGAGGGGGCCCGCAAGGCCGGCGTCGACGTCTTCCTCGGCGACGGCCGCTTCCTCTCGCCGGACATGATCGAGGTGGAGGGCAAGCGCCTCCACTTCCGCCGCGCCGTGATCGCCACCGGCGCCCGCGCTGCCATTCCGCCCATCCCCGGCCTCGCCGAGACCGGCTTCCGCACCAATGAAACCATTTTCAACCTCACCGAGCTGCCGCGGCGGCTGGTGGTGATCGGCGGCGGCCCCATCGGCTGCGAGCTGGCGCAGTCCTTCGCCCGCTTCGGCAGCCACGTCACCCTCCTCTGCCAGGATCACCACATCCTCCCCCGCGAGGACGCCGACGCCGCCGCCATCGTCCAGACGGCGATGCTCGCCTCCGGCGTCCACATCGAGCTCAGCCTCAAGGTCACCGGCGCCGAGCGCCGCGGCGGCGAGAAGGTGGTCACCTTCGAGCGCGAGGGGAAGAAGCACGAGGTAGCGGTCGACGAGATCCTCTGCGCCGCCGGCCGCGCCCCGAACGTCGAGGGGTTGGGGCTCGACGCCGCCGGGGTGCGCTACGGCAAGCGGGGCGTCGAGGTGGACGACCACCTGCGCACCAGCAACCGCAACGTCTTCGCCTGCGGCGACGTCGCCTCCCGCTTCCAGTTCACCCACATCGCCGACGCCCAGGCGCGCATCGTGATCCAGAACGCCCTCTTTTTCGGCCGCTCCAAGTCCTCGGCGCTCACCATCCCCTGGTGTACGTACACCACCCCGGAGATCGCCCATGTCGGCCTCTACGAAAAGGATGCGCAAGAGAAGGGGCACGAGGTCGAGACCCTGACCATCCACCTCGCGGACGTCGACCGCGCCATCCTCGACGGCGCCGACGAGGGGTTCCTGCGCCTCCACGTCGAAAAGGGATCAAAAGACGGGAAGATCCTCGGCGCCACCCTGGTCGCCGAGCACGCCGGAGACATGATCGGCGAGCTCTGCTTTGCCATCACCCATGGCATCGGCCTCGACAGGATCGCCGGCGTCATCCACCCCTACCCCACTCAAGGGGAAGTGGTGAAGAAAGCCGCCGACACCTGGCGGCGGGGGAAGCTGACGCCGACGGTGAAGAAGATCTTCGACTGGTTTTTCCGGACGTTCAAGTGAACGTGAGCCTGAAAGGAGACTGCATGAAACACCTCGTCCTGGCCGCGACCCTCGCCCTCTCTGCGACGGGCCTCGCGTCCGCCGCAGCCTCTCCGCAAGGACGGCGAGCCCCGACGCGGAGGCCGTAGGCGTGGAAACACTGATCACCAACCAGAGTGAATTGAGGAATCGTGGATTTCGTGCGCTCGCTGAAGCCCTCGGCTGGGCTAACGCGGTCCGATTCTTGCGCCAGTATGACCCCGGCTCAGGCAACTACACGGAGGAGCGTCGAACCCTGCTCCCGGACTGGGATGCCACTACCCTCATCCAGAAGGCCAAGGAGTTGCAGAAGCCTCGTGAATAGGCTCCCTGACTGAGCGGCCCGTGGTCCTCGTCTTCAACCGCGGCTATTGGTGACCCTCCTGCGCTCGGCAGTTGGCCGAGTTCCGCAGCCTCCGCAAGGACGACTGTCTACGCGAGTAGCGAACTCCCATGGCGAAGCGCCTCCGCTCCGCCATGGCCGCTCCGAACCAGAACGAACTCCCATCGGAGGCGGTAGAGACGTTCCAGGTCATCTACGACAACCTGACGGAGGCCACGGGGACCGCGGAACGTCTCCTCGAAGGGCATACCGCTCCGCCTGCCGCGGCCTTTCGGTAGGGCAAAGACCCCGATCCTGCATGCGCTTCGGAAAGAGCTATGTTCTCGGGCGCTCCGTTTCCGAGGAGGTATCTCAGTCGGGCGATCTGGGCCTCTTCCTCTCCGCTGATGACGATCGCCTGGTATCGGCGCGACCAGATCTTGTCCTCCCAGCCATAGAGGCGGCTGATCTCACGGGCGATGTTGGAGTTCACATAGCACATGAACCGCGAGAGCTGGTGGGCGGTGTCGATGTCGAGCAGGAGGTGGAAGTGGTTCGAAGCCCACATGTAGCCACAGACACGGACTTTGTAGAGACGCTGGGCCCGTCCCAGGACGCCGACGACGATCTCGTCGAGCTCCCGGCTGGGCCGAAGGAGGAAACGGCTCTGGAGGGTCCGGCAGGTGACCTCGACCAGGGAACCGTCTTCGGGGACGTAGCGGAGTCGTCGGCTCATACCCAATAGGACGGAAAACGACCCCCGAATCTTCTTCGCCCTAGAACCGCTTGCGTTTGCGAGGGGGGGGTAAGGCCTATTTTCGTAGTCTTTATAACAAGCTGCGAGGGCGACCGGCAGAATCGGCTGGCACTTCTCCCCGGGGCAAGCGGTCCCCGTGGTGTGCCGCCTCGTGGCCCCCGATTGCCGCGCAAATCTCCCGGGTTGCAACACGGCCGACCCGATCTACGCCTCATCGCCCCAGAGTTGAGACACGGCCCTCCCGTTCTGCCTCGAATCGCCTGGCACCTCGTTCCCGGGGACCGGCGAGGCGTATGTCTACGTGACGGCGGGCGCGGTCCTGACCAACTTGCAGGCGGTCACGATCAATCCGTGAAGGCGGCTGTCTGTAGCGATCAGTGCTTGCGGAACCTCGCCGTCACGCTCGCGTTCCCCGCGCCGGTCATGGTGCATGTCGTGGAAGCAGCATTCGCGTTGCCCAGCGTGCAATTGGTGGAAGTCCAGTTCGTGAAGTTGTAGGTGCCGTTCGGCGTGGCGGTGATCGACACCGCGGTGCCGCTGGTGAACCCGCCCGGACAATTCTGTGATGTATTGATGGTCACGCTGCCGCCGGCCGAGGGGCTGGCGCTTTTCGCGAGCGTGTAGCACGGGATGGCGGCGAAGTTCGCCGTGACGGCGGCGTTTCCGGCGCCGGTGATCGTGCAGGTCGTCGAAGACGCGCTTGGATTGGCCAGCGTGCAGTTCGCCGCCGTCCAGCTCGAGAAGTTGTAGCCGCTGTTCGCCGACACAGAGATGGACACCGCGTCACCGTTCGCGAAGCCGCCGAAGCAGTCCGGCGCGGTGCCGATCGAAGCCGTGCCGCCCGAGGTCGGGCTGCTGGCGGCGCTCACGCCGTAGCAACTCGCCCCGTCGCCCACTGTCAGATGGACCGAGGAGGACCAGCCGGTGGGACCGCCGGTGTCGCCGGCGAGCGCGAACTCGTACCAGAGATAGCCGTCAAAACCCGACTGCGTATTGCCGGTGGCGACGAACCGCTTGCCCTCGCCGATGTGGCCCAGGACCGTCGACGACTGCTGCGCTCCGTCTCGGACTTCCAGCGTGTTGGGGAACGCGCCGCTGACCTCGAGGCGCGTACTGCTGGCCAGCGTGGACAGGCATGACGACGGGACCCATCCGTCCCAGTGGTACCAGCCCACGGGCAGCGAGGACGCCTGCGCGAATTCGCGGCCGGCCAGATAGATCTCCTGATACGAGCCGACCGCGTCATAGGCGGTGAATTTCTCTCCCGGCCAGACGTACGTGATTTGCGGCGCCGACGCTTGCGGCAGCGCCGTCACCGTGCACTGCGAGGCAACCGAGACCGCGGCGGGGACTGCGAGGTGACCGAGATCGGTCATGAAATGGTCCCAGCTCCAGGCGGGACCCGGATCCCAGTGATGGTTCGCGCCGCCCCAGTACAGCGCCGGGTTGTTCGGGTCGGGCACCTGGTTATGGCCGATGAGGTGCGCGCGGTCCAGCGGAATTGCGTACGCGCCGTGCAGACAGGACACCAGCGCTTCCAGCGACTGCCACTGCTCCGGCGTCTGCCACGAGTAGTCTTCCAGCGGCGAGCCCTCGGCCCATCCTTCCATCTCAATGCCGATCGAGGCGCGGTTGTAGGAGCTGTTGCCGCAGTGGTACGCGGTGTTGGCGTCGGCGACGAACTGCCACACCGAGCCGTCGCGATTGACGAGATAGTTCGAGCTCACCTGGCTCGACGGATTCTGAAAAATCGACAGCGTGTCGGCGGCGGTCTCCTCGGTGGTGTGGATGACGTCCATCGTGATGGCCACGCCGTTTCGGCCGACGGCATAGTTGGTGGAGGGAATGGTGTCGCCGTACCAGACCACGTTCGAACAATTGGTATTGACCAGCGTTGCAATGCGCCGCGCGCCGCTTCTCGGCGCCGGCGCGTCGGGATGAATCCGCTCGAGGACCTGCTGCGCGAAGAGATCGGCGATTTCCTTCTGAGGGATGCCGCTGAACTCCGCGACCACGCCGCGCCAACTGTCGACGTCGCGCGCCACGGCCTCGGGGTGCTTCGCCGCGATGCGGGCCAGCAGCGCCGTCCCGCCGCGAATGTTGGCTTCGGCATCCGTTCGCAGCAGATCGGGCGAGACGCCGAGCAGCGCGGCCGCGTCGCGCAGGCTGTGCCCGAACCAGTCGTCGTCGCGCAGCCCCATGACGCCGTACGCCGGCGGACGGTCACTGAACGTCGACGGCTGCCGCTGCACTCCGCCGGAGCGCACGTAGGCGACGGCGCGGACGATCTCCAGCGGCACGCCGAATTCCCTGCTGGCGCGCTCGTACGACGCGCTCAGGTCCGCGGCGTTTGCGATTGCACCAAACGACGCGAATAACGCGATGGCAACGGAGACCGGCTTTTTCAACATGCAAACCTTCCCTTCCTTGGACAAGGAAATGTTAGGACGGAATTAAATGGTCCTCCCTTCAGGCGAGGTGCGCAGCACCGATCGCCGCGTTTCGTCCGCATTCTTCTTGAAGTTGATCATACAGTGCGAGGGAACGAAGCGCAATCTGCCTCCGGAAGCCCCTACTCAGCCGCCACGACGAAGACCACCGTCGACGCCCATTCTACGGCAGGAGTAGTTCATGATAATCGAAGCTTATCGCTAGGATCGCCCCCGCCTCTCCCAGAAGGAGTCTCTCGGGCGGACCGCGCGGTTGATCCCGCGCCACCTATTAAAGCAGGCGACGCCCTACCCCTCCGAGTTGCTTCCGAAGCCCTGTTTCTCTAGCTCTTCGATCTTCGCTTCCAACTCCCCGGCGGGGAAATAGGTGCCAGCCGAACCCAAGAAGGAACGGCTCGGACAGGCTCAAGAATCGCCAGTTTGGCCACTCGGGGCCGGCTTCGGGAGCACTCTGGCTCCGCCACAGCGATTTTGAACAACGTCGAGAAGGTCCGCGGAGCCGATTTCCATGCCTGCGAGGACGTGGACCAGTTCTCCTGGACACACCTCTTCCTCCCAGCCATCGCAGGCCACCTTCTGTGGGCCATGGAACGCCCGAAAAAGGTCATCCGCCCACGAAAGGCAACGCCGGAGGAAAACTTCCAAGCGGGAACCTCGCCTCACGGTTTCCCGCTCGCAGCGAAAATCACTCCCACCGAAATACGCGCGACGACACCACGACACCCACGACGAACACCGCCGCCAGCGCGGCGACGTCTCCCAAATGCGCCGACCACGGGTCGCCCGTCCAGATCCCCCGGAGCAACGACGCCGAGTGGCTGAGCGGCAACACACGAGCGACCGCTCGCAACACCGGCGGAAGGGAATCGATCGGCACGAACAACCCCGAAAGGCCGAGCATCGGATAGAAGATGACCGCGCCGATCGGCTGCGCGAACCGGGCCGTGGGGACGATGCTCGCAACGATGAACCCAATGGACAGAATGCTGAGCGTGCTGATCAGCAGGGCGATCGTGAAACTCCCGAGTGGAACCCGCGGTCCGATCGCGAAGTAGCGCCGGCCCGCGAGCACCATCAGCGTCATCGTCAGCGCCGCCAGCATGAGCTTCACCAGAATGTGCGAGGTAAGAATGGTCCACGGCCTGAGCGGTGTCGCTCGCAGCCGCTTGAGGATCCCGCCCTCGCGATAGATCGAGATGATCGCGACCAGTGACAGTACTGCGCTGATGGTGATGAGAATCGACACGAAAGCCGGTACTCCGCCTGCGCCGAGCAGGCCGCTCAAGGCAGGAGTTGACGGTGCGGGTTTGCCGGCGGTCGTTCGGCCGAGCAGAACGAACAGGAGAACGGGTACGACAATCGTCCCGATTGCGCCGAGCGGCTCGCGCAGGAAGATCTTGATCTCGATCCACGTGAGCCGCAGGAGTCCTCGCAGAAGGTTCGTCATATTTCAGTCGCGGATGGAGTGGCCGGTGAGCTTGAGGAACACATCCTCGAGGCTCGACATGTCGGTCCGGAAATCGGTGACCGTGACGTGGTTCTCCGACAGGCAGCGGATCACGTCCGTGACGAATCTTTCGCCGAGGCCCCG
>DASWQX010000090.1:0-3182 GCA_036403495.1 Thermoanaerobaculia bacterium | reverse complement strand
CCGTTCACGTGGCATGTGACGAGAGGCTAGCATGGAGTCTTCCACACCGACTGCTGAAAAACCTGTGGAAAACCCCCCTGGGGGAGGGACCAAAGGCCCTGTTTCCGGGCCTTTCAACGCTTTGACCATAGAGCTGTGCAGTGGCGCGTAAGTCACTGAGGACATTACACTTTCGCCTGGGTTTCCCCCTCGCCCGAGGTGCTTGACAGATCGCCTATGTGTAGTTTTCCACAGAGGCGATGTGAAATCCGTGCAAGAGTCGTGTTAACTCTTTGTGACCGAGGATGTTACCGGGGTGTGACAGGCGCTTGGGGTGCCGCCGGGGTGGGGGAAATTCTTACCAAGGCTCTGTAAAAAGGAGAGTGCTCTACTCCTCCGCGGTCTCCAGTCCCTGGCGCAGCCGGAGGCGGCAGCCGAAGACCTTGGCGAAGAAGCGGCCGTGCTCGCGGGCGGCCTCCAGCTCGAGCTCCACCGAGTAGCGGGAGAGGACCTCCAGGGTCACCCTGGAGCCGCGGATGGCGCAGTAGATCTCGTCCACGCGGGAGGCGTGGGTGCGGTCGAGGGCGTCGGCGACGCGGATCAGCGCCGCCAGCTTGCGGATGGTCCGCTGCTGCCAGGGCTTCAAGGGGGCCAGGGTCGGATGGCTGGTCTTCGGCGCGGCGCCCCGGTGGTAGCGGGCGACGTGGGCGATGATCTCGATCTCGCGCTGGTCGAAGGCGTCGAGCACGGCGTTGGCGATCAGGTAGTAGGCGTGCTTGTGGTGCCCCTTGTAGTGGATCGAGTAGCCGATGTCGTGGAGCAGGGCGGCGTACTCCAGCCATTCGCGCTCGCGGGCGCCGAGGCCGTGGAGCGAGGCGGTGACGTCGAACAGGCGGCCGGCCAGGCGGGCGGTCTGCAAATTGTGCCGGTAGACGCTCTCGGAGCGCTCGGCGAGCTGCAGCACCTGGCGCCGGCGCAGGTCCTCGGGCGCGGCGGCGGCGGGGATCGGCTGGCCGAGGGCGGCGAGCACCAGCCCCTCGCGCAGGGCGCGGTCGGAGACCTGGAAGCGCTCGACGCCGGCGTGGGCCACCAGCGCCTGGAGCAGCAGGGCGCCGGCGAGCAGGCTGTCCGAGCGCGGGCCGCCCACCGGGGGGAGGTCGGCGATCTGCCGGCGCCTGAGCGGGCGCAGACGGTCGACCAGGGCGGCGAGGTCCTTCGCCCGCACCTCGCGGGCGCCGGAGACCTCCTTCCAGGGGCGGTCGGCGAAGTGGTCGATCAGGTCGGCGCAGCAGACCGCCGTGCCGGAGGTGGCCACCAGCCGCTCGACCTTGCCGCGCGGCACCGCCGCGGCGAGCCCCTTGTCGATCGACCGGCGCAGGCGGTCGAGGGAGGCGGCGCTCGCCGGATCGCCGGCGAGGTCGGCGGCGCAGCGCAGAGAGCCCAGGGGGAGGCTGACCACCTGGTCGAGCTCGCCCGCCTCGGCGGTGATCCACTCCGTGCTGCCGCCGCCGACGTCGACGATGACCGCCGTGTCCGGCCCGAGGTCGACCACCTCGCGCACCGCCCGATAGATCAGCCGCCCCTCCTCGATGCCGGTGAGGAGCTGGACATCGAGGCCGGTCAGCGCCTTGACCCGGGCCAGGAAGTCGGCGCCGTTGGCCGCTTCGCGCACGGCGCTGGTGGCGACCGCCACCACCCGCCCGGCGCCGCGGAGCCGGGCGAGAGTCGTCATCTTGGCGAGCGCCTCCAGGCCATCGAGCATCGCCTCCTCGGAGAGCGCCCCGTCGGTCAGGCCGGTCTTGCCGAGGCGGACCATCTCCCGCTCCCGCCCCAGCAGCCGGTAGCCGCCGTTGGGCTCGGCCTCCGCCACCACCATGTGGAGGGAGTTCGAGCCGATGTCGATCGCCGCCAGCCGCGGAGGCTGAGCGGCGGCCGGCGTCGGGTTGGGCTTCGTCTTCACGGGGCCATTCTAGATCCGTATCCCGCCCTCCTGGCGCTTTGTCACACGGCGGTCACGCCGCCCGCCTGCCGGGATATGACAGAATTTCGATTCCTTTTGCCGGGCGGAAGAATTGCTTCTTCGAGCCGCCGGAGGTCGAGCGCACCGTGTCCGAGCCCAACCCATCCCGTATGGAACCGATCGAGAAAGTCGTCGAAGCCACCGATCTGCTCAACCGCGAGCTGTCGTGGCTGGAGTTCAACGCCCGTGTGCTGCACGAGGCGGAGGACGCCGCCAACCCGCTGCTGGAGCGGCTGAAGTTCATCGCCATCTTCGACTCCAACCTCGACGAGTTCTTCATGAAGCGGGTGGGCGGCCTGAAACAGCAGCTCGCCAGCAACGTGCGCGAGCTCGATCCCGGCACCGACGGCACCCCCTTGCAGCAGCTCGCGGCGATCAACGCCAAGGTGCGGCCGATGGTCAAGCGCCAGCGCCGGCTGCTCAACGGCGACCTCCTCCCCGCCCTCGCCCAGAACGGCCTCGAGGTGGTGAGCTGGGACGAGCTGCGGGGGAGCGAGCGGCGCCACCTCGCCGGCGAGTTCGACCGCCAGTTCTTCCCCGTGCTGACGCCGCTGGCGGTCGACCCCGCCCACCCGTTCCCCTTCATCTCGAACGTCAGCCTGTCGCTCGCCGTCTCGATCAAGGCGCCGGGGGACACGGCGCCCCGCTTCGCCCGGGTCAAGGCGCCGCACGTGCTGCCGCGCTGGGTACAGGTGCCGAAGACGCTCCGCTTCGTGCCGCTGGAGGAGGTGATCGCACGCCACCTCGACCGCCTGTTTCCCGGCATGGAGATCGTCGAGTCCTACCCCTTCCGGGTGACCCGCAACGCCGACGTCCACCGCAACGAGGAGACCGCCGAGGACCTCCTGGAAGTGATCCAGGAGGAGCTCCGCGAGCGCCGCTTCGCCACCGTGGTGCGGCTGGAGACCTCGAAGGGGATGTCGAAGTGGATGACCGGGCTGCTCTGCGAGCAGCTCGAGATCTCCGAGCCCGAGGTCTACGAGGTCGAGGGGCCGCTCGCCCTCAAGGACCTGATGTCGCTCGCCGTCGAGGCCCCGCTGCCGTCGCTGCGTTTCCGCCCCTGGACGCCGGTCACCCACCCGCGTTTTCACCTGGAGGGGGAGGAAGGGGGCGGCGTTTTCGGGGCGGTGGCCGCGGGGGACATCCTGGTGCATCATCCCTACGATTCCTTCGCCACCAGCAC
>DASWQX010000089.1:0-6150 GCA_036403495.1 Thermoanaerobaculia bacterium | reverse complement strand
CGACCGGCTCGTACCAGTTCCGCGTCCGCGCCTACAACGGCAGCCTGAATTCCACCTACAGCAACGTGGCTTCGCTCATCGTGACCAACACGCCGCCGACCACCAGCATCGCCTGGATCCAGACGGCCGAAAGCACCTGGGGTCCGGCCGGCACGCTGACGGCAGCCGGCTACGCCGCGAACGGTACCGGAGGCGTCACTCTCGTCTGGCGCGAGCGGAGCAGCGCGGGAGCCTGGGGAGCCTGGAACACCGACGCCTATGCCGCCGTGCCGGGGGCCGACACCACTTGGTCGAACACCATCTCCAGCGGCAATCCCACCGACAAGTGCCACTGGTTCGACGCCTACACGGTCTATTCGGGCGTGACCTCCGCCACGTTCCACTACACGGGCGCGCCGGGCTGCCCGTAGGCGCTTCATAGCTCACGGCGGGAGCGGTTGCGCCGCTTCCGCCGTGAATCGACTAGACTCGCGCGGCAATGATCGGAGGACTCCCATGAGCAATGAATCAGCAGCGACGATCACCGAGCACGAAGCGCAGCAGGTGGAGCGTGCGAACGCGACGGGAAAACAGCCGGTCGTCTTCGTCCACGGCCTCTGGCTGCTGCCGAGCAGTTGGGACCGCTGGGCGAAGCTGTTCGAGGAGGCCGGCTTCACCGCGCTCACGCCCGGCTGGCCGGACGATCCCGACACCGTCGCCGAGGCCAACGCGCACCCCGAGGTGATGGCGCACAAGACGGTCGGCCAGGTGGCGGACCACTTCGATCAGATCGTCCGTGGATTGAAGAAGAAGCCGGCCGTCGTCGGCCACTCCTTCGGCGGCCTGCTGGCGCAGATCCTCGCCGGCCGCGGGCTTTCCGCGGTGACGGTGGCGATCGATCCGGCTCCCTTCCGAGGCGTGCTCCCGCTGCCGCTCTCGGCGTTGAAATCCGCCTGGCCGGTGCTCGGCAATCCAGCCAACCGCAACCGCGCGATCCCGCTTACCTACGAGCAGTTCCGCTACGGCTTCGCCAACGCCGTCAGCGAAACCGAGGCGAAGGAGCTCTACGACACCTTCGCCGTGCCGGCTTCAGGCGCGCCGCTCTTCCAGGCCGCGACCGCCAACCTCAATCCGTGGACGGAAGTGAAGGTCGACACCGAAAACCCGGATCGCGGACCGCTGCTGATCGTTTCCGGCGAAAAGGACCATACGGTGCCGTGGGCGATCGCCAACGCCTCGTTCAAGCAGCAGCAGCACAATCCCGGCGTCACCGAGATCGTCGAGATGAAGAACCGCGGGCACGCGCTGACCATCGACAGCGGCTGGCGCGAGGTCGCCGACACGGCGCTCGCATTCATCCAGCGGTTCCTCCACGCCTGAGCGCGGCGGCGGGCTTTCGAGCTCGCCGCCCCTTTCGGCCATAGACGCTCGTCCCCGCTTCTGGTAGAAGCACCAGCCATGCTGGCGCCTCACCCCCGACCGCCCGCTCCGCCCCAAGTCGTCGTCCTCGGCATGCATCGTTCCGGGACTTCCGTGCTCACCGGCCTCCTGCGCTTGCTGGGGCTCTGGGCCGGAGAGGCGGACGACTTTCCGCCCGCGGACGACCACAACCAGGCGGGATACTGGGAGCATCGCGGAGTCTGGTCCGTCGATGAGGCGATCCTGCAGGCGCTCGCCGCAACCTGGTCCGAGATCGCGAATCTGGACCTCTCCCGTCTGGACGAGGAGCAGCGCGCCGAGTTCCGGGAGCGGGCTCGGGAAATCGTTCGCATTCTCGATCCGCACGGCGCGTGGGTCATCAAGGATCCGCGGCTCTGTCTGCTCTTCCCGTTCTGGCGAGAGATCCTCGTGCACCCGCTCTGCGTCCTGATCTATCGCGAGCCGCTGCCCGTCGCCCGCTCGTTGGCCGCGCGCGACGGGATTTCGATTCCCTACGGCATGGCCCTCTGGGAGCGGTACACGCGGGAGGCGCTCGCCTCCACCCTGGGCCTGCCGCGGATCCTGGTCTCCCACCGGGAGCTGATGGCCGATCCCGAGTCTGTCCTCCGCCGGCTGCATCGCAACCTGTTGCAGCTCGGCGGGCCGGAGCTGGCGCGCTTTTCTTTGCCCACCGCGGAAGAGATCCACGCCGTCGTCGACCCGGCTCTCGTGCATCATCCCCATGAGCCCGAGGGCCAGCGTCTTTTTCTCAACTCCCCTCAGATCGATCTGCTGGAGGCGCTGAGAGATGGCACCGCGCTCGATCTCGACCCGGTCCCGCCTCTCTCCGCCGGGGCACGCGACCTGCTCGCCGCTCACCAGCGACTGCGGGCCATGACACGCGACCTGCTCACCGCCCACCAGAGCCTGCGGGCCACGACACACCATCTCCATCAGGCCCTCGGCTGGCTGGACGAGCTCGACGCCATCGTCTCCGCCATCCTGACGTCGCGAAGCTGGAGGATCGGCCGGGCACTCACCAGCGCGATGAGAGGGCTCCTGGAACGGCCGCGGATCAGTGCCGCCGAGCGTCGCGACCGGCTGATGGCCGAGGTCCGGCATCGGCGGCGGGAAGAGGCGGAGAAGTGATCGCCCCACACCCCGCCGCTGAGGCCGTCGCCTCCAGACGGCCGTAGCGCAACCAGTAGAAGTAATAGTCCTCCGAGGCCACGATGGCGCCGGTTCTGGAGCCGGCCGGATCCAGCTCCTCCCAGGGTGGGAGCTTCCAGCTCATGACGAGAACGATGTCTCGGGCCTCTCGCCGCGCCAGCTCCCGAGCGGCACAACGCACCTCCCACGCGCTGAGCTCCCGCTGGTCGGGGCCCCAATCCGGATGGGTGACGAAGAGGTCCCGCGACGGCGAGTACAGCGGCCGGCCAAGGGCGAGCGCGATCGTGGCCGCCGGCGGCTCACGGTGACCGAACAGCGGGTACCGGTCCAATCCTTCCTTGCGGATCAGCTCCGCGGTCGCGGCGCCGTTCGAGAAAGGGTGGAAGAGATCCATCCAGCTCGCATAGGCTGCCGCGCCGACGTGGAGGGTCAGGAGGATCAGGAGAGCCCGGGCGCGCCAGGACCGGCGATCCTCCTGACAACCCAGGCCGCCACCCAACCAGAGCGCCGCCGCGAAGAGGAGCCACAAGTGGCCCAGGTGACGCTGCTCTCCGACCAGCTTGACGTAGCCGAAGGCGAAAAAGCCGGCGGCGCCGAGGCCGAAGGTCGCCAGGGCCGCCTTCCTGGGCCAGAGAAGGGCGGTGGCCAGCGCCAGCGTCAGCACTCCCCCCACCGCTTGCAGGTTGGGCCAGGCGTCGAGCAGATTGGTGTTCCAGAAGTGGAGCCCGGGCCGTGGCAGAGGCACGAAGGCACGCCAGGGCAGCATCAGCACCCTGTCGGCCAGCGCCGGATCCCAGTTGAGGCGCCACGCCGGCGCGAAGCTGGTTCCGGGCAGCGGGATGATCTGGAGGAGGCCGGCAATGGCGCCGGCCAGTCCCAGGAAGAGGCCGGCCGCGGCCCCGGCTCTCGGCAATGGCGGCAATGGCGGCAGTGACGGCTCCTCGCGGCGGCGGAGCCGGCGGTCGAGCAGCCACCCGGCAGCGATCGCGAGGGCCAGGATGTATCCGTAGACTGTGGTCTGGCAGAGCAGTCCGAGCACCGCCCCGAGGGCGAGCGCCGGCCGGCGGCTGCGTGCGGCGGCGCAGGCCAGCCAGACGAGGAGGGCGCCGGCGACGTAGTGCCGGCTGATCACCGCGTACTCGTAGAACGGGAAGTAGCCGAGCACGAAAAGAGCGCGTTCGCGGCGGCCGAGCGGTGCCCAGCGGGCGAAGACGAAGGCCGCGGCACCGGCCAGGGCGAGGTGCACGAGCTGCATCGCCCGCGGCGAGGTCGACACCTGCCGGGCCAAGTAGCAGAGCAGGGGGAAGAGGTTCCCCTGACCGCTCCTGGCCAGAGGCGGGAACAGGTCGCCGAGCGAGCGGCTCTCGGTGACCACCAGCCAGAGCCACGCCTCGTCCCGCCAGAGCTCGTGGAGGAGAAGGCGCGGCACGGTCAGGAGCACGCAGGCCGCGGCCACGAGCCCCGCGAAGCGCAGGCGCGCGGCGGTCGCCGGTTCGATTATCCTCTCAGGCATGCGGGTCCTGGCCATCCTTGCCACCTACAACGAGGAACGGTTCATCGCCGGCTGCCTGGAGCATCTCTTCGCTCACGGCGTCGAGGCCTACCTCATCGACAACCAGTCGACCGACGGCACCGTGGCCGCCGCCTCGCGCTATCTCGGCGCCGGGCTGCGCGGCATCGAGACGTTTCCCCGCGACGGCATCTACCGCTGGCGCCGGATCTTACGGCGCAAGGAAGAGCTCGCCTCCGAGCTCGCGGCCGACTGGTTCCTGCATCTCGACGCCGACGAGGTGCCGCTGCCGCCACGGTCCAGCCAGACGCTCGCCGAAGGTCTGGCCGAGGCCGACTCCAGCGGCTGCAACGCCGTGGAATTCTCGGAATTCACCTTCGTGCCGACGCGCGAGGCGCCCGATCACGACCATCCGCAGTTCCGCCGTACCATGCGCTGGTACTACCCGTTCGCGCCCACCGATCTGCACCTCGTACGCGCCTGGAAGCGGCAGGACGTGCCCGTCGATCTAGCCACCACGGGAGGGCACGTGGCGCGGTTCCCCGGCTGGCGTCTCTATCCCAAGCGCTTCCGGCTGCGGCACTATATCTTCCTCAGCCGCGAGCAGGTGGCGCGCAAATACGTGGGCAAGGTCTACGACCCCGAAGAGTTGCGCGACGGCTGGCACGGTTGGCGCGCCACGCTGGCGGCCGAGGACGTACGGTTGCCGTCGAAGGCCGAGCTGCGGACGGCCTTGCACGACGACGACCTCGATTCCTCGTCGCCTCGAACGACCCACTGGCTGCTGTGGAAAAGCGCTTGACCTCACCCTTCGCGCCGGCATCGGCGGAGCCACACCGCCCGGTCGTCCTCTGTGTCGTCGATCGCCCGCACTGGGCGCACGACCGCAAGACCGATGCGCTGGCGCGGCAGCTCCGCAGCGGCTATGAGATCGTGAAGCGCTACCATGCCGACGTCGCGGCGGCCGACCTCGAACGCGCCGACTGCGTGCTCCTCTATTACTGGCTCCAGGTCGAGCGGCTGAGCCCCCTGCGGGAGGTGCTGCGGCGGCTCCGCGAGCGGCTGGTCATCGGCATCTGCAGCCATTTCGAGCTCGATGGCGAGCGGCGGGCGCCGGGGCTCGCCACGCTCGCGGACTTCGCGTGTGCCGTGTTCGCGAACAACCGGCTGCTGCTCGAGGAATTCGGGCCGGCGCTCGAGCAGCCGGTCCACTACACGCCCAACGGGGTCGATACGGAGCTCTTCCAGCCTTCCGCGGTGCCGCTCCCCGCCGCGCCCGGCACCTTGCGCGTCGGCTGGGCGGGGAGCCTGACCAACCAGGGAGCGGACCACCGAGGCGTGCGCGAATTCATCGCTCCCGCCGTCGCGGCGGTGGCGGGCGCGGAGCTTCGCTTGGCGGTCCGCGAGGAGACGTGGCGCACCCAGGAGGAGATGCTCGAGTTCTACCGATCGCTCGACGTCTACGTCTGCGCCAGCCGCAGCGAAGGGACGCCCAACCCCTGCCTCGAGGCGGCCGCCTGCGGCCTGCCGGTGATCACCACGCGAGTCGGCAACATGCCCGAGCTGATCCGGGAGGGAGAGAACGGCTTCTTCGTCGAGCGGAACGTCGCCGACATCGCCGGCCGGCTCAGGGTGCTCCGCGACGATCCCGGCTTGCGGCTGCGTCTCGGGCGGTCCGCCCGCGCGTCCGTCGAGCCCTGGGACTGGAGCCGGCGGGCGCTCCCCTATGAAGCGATGTTCCAGGCTGTTCTGGGCGGCGGCGATTAGGGATTGCGGGAGCGCCCGGATCTCGCTACTGTTAGGCCGATTCGCCGCAGGCCCTATCAGGAGGGATCCATGAGCTTCCCATCTCTTGCAACCCAGGTGCGTGGAATTCTGCTGTGCGGCCTTGCCGCCGGAGCGCTCCTCGCCGCGGCGGCCCGCCCGGCCGGCGCCACCGTCATCACCGCCTCTCCGGTCAATTTCGCCGCCACCGAGCAGACCCCCTTCAGCGGCACGGTGGCGACCTTCACCGACGACGACCCCAACGCCACCCCGGGATCGTTCGTCGCCGTCATCGACTGGGGCGACGG
>DASWQX010000088.1:0-3193 GCA_036403495.1 Thermoanaerobaculia bacterium | reverse complement strand
CGTGGCGCCTGGCAGCGCGAACGCCTCCGCACGGCCCTGGCGCGGCTCACCCTCGCGCCGGGGATCACGCTGCCGGAGCTGCTGGCTTCCGAAGGGCCCCGCCTGCCGCGCTCGCTGGTGGTGCTGGTGATCACCCCCGACCTCGGCCCCGCCCTCGGGGGCGCGCTCGGCGGCCTCAAGCGCTCCGGGTTCGACGTCGCCGTGGTCTGGATCCAGACGACCGGCCCGGGGACGGTCGCCACCAGCCTGCTCGAAGGGGTGCCGGTCTACCCGGTGCGGGAGGAAGCGGACCTCGAACGGATGGGAGCGCAGAGCCTGTGAGCGCGGAGCCTGGGATCAGGGCCGGCGAGCCGCTCGACGACGACCTGTTCACCTTCGTCACCCACCATATCGTGGTGCCGGCGGCGGTGATCGCCATGGTCGCCTCGCTCCTCTCCTACCTGGTGGACGTCCGCTCGGCTTTCCTGGGGGGCGGGCCGCAGCTCAAGTGGATCGGCTTCTGCTTCGCCGTCGCGACGGTGCTGACCGAGCGCTACGGCCACACCCAGGGGGACCGCGATCTCCAGGGGTGCTACACCGGGGCGCTGGGCGTGGCCACGGTCGCCGTGCTGCTGATGGAGCCCTGGGAGACCCGCGCGGTGGGCCTTGGCGAGAAGAGCGCCAACCTGCTGATCATCGGCGCCGTCTGGTGGCTCGCCACGCGGGTGACCCGCGGCCTGAGCCCCGAGGAGGGGCGCCCCGCCGGTCAGGGGGCGCGGCTCTACGGCCTGCAACGCCTGAAGATGCAGGCCTGGCAGCGCCAGAGGAGAGAGGAGACCGGCGCGCCCCCTCCGGCCGAGCAGCCGGCACAGGCCATCCCCGCCAACCCGGCGATGTCGGTCGCGCGCTTGGCCGCCGCCGCCCTGGTCGCCTTCGCGCTCGGCGAGCCGGTGCTGCTCGGGGCCGCCCCGCAGACCGGCATCCGGGCCCTCGCGGCGGTGGTGATCTTCCTCTTCGCGACCGGGATCGTGCTCGCCGCCGGCTCCGCGATGGATGCCCTCCGCCGCGCCGAGTGGGCGGGCGGCGACGTCTCCCCCGGGCTGGTGCCCGGCCGCGTGGCCCTCGCCGGCGGGCTCCTCGCCGTGGTGCTGGCCGCCGCCCTCGCCGTGCCCGGCCTCCATTTTCAGGGATCGGGACGGCTCCGGCCGCCGGTGGCGCACGGCCAGGGCGCCGAGACCGACCGCGGCGATCAGGAGGGAGATCAGGGCGAAGGGGCGCGGCGCAATCCTTCCGAAGAGAAAGGCCGGCGAGGCTCGGATTCGAATCCTCAGCAGGGAAGGGACTCCCTGGATCGACCGGCCGAGCTCATCGGACCCGCCGCCGATCTCATCGGGACGCTGACCGCGGCCGGCAAATGGCTGCTCATCCCCGTCGTCCTGCTCCTCGCTCTCGCCGGCCTCTGGGCGCTCTCGCGGCTCCTGCCCCGGCTCGCCACTGGGGGCGGCAGGATGATCGAGCGCTGGCGCGCCCTGCTGAATCGGCTGCGCGACCTTCTGGGCCGCTTCGGGCGGCAGGCGCTCTCGACCGGCCGGACCACGGGCGATCCGCTCGCCAACCTGGAGGCGCTGGCCCTTCTGCCCCCCCGTGACGCGGTGCTCGCGGCCTACCACCGCTTCCTGGCCCTGCTGGAGAGCCGGGGCTACCCCCGGCCGGCGAAGTCCACCCCCTACGAGATCCTCAACGCGCTGCCGTTCGACTTCCGCGCTCTCGCCGATCCGGTGAAGACCCTGACCGACCTCTACGTCGAGGCCGCCTACTCCGCCGAGCCGGTCGGGCACGACGCCGGCCAGCGGGCGATCCTCATTCTCAAGGGGATGCGGGGGCTGCTGGCGGCGCCCGCGGCGGCGTAGGGCTCCGCGCTCGGCCGGGCGCGTTCCGCGGAGACGGAGGCCGGTTCCGCGGACGCCTCCGGTCGATCGGCCTTGGCGTGGGCCGGTTTCATCTCCGGGACCGCGCCTTGCGCAGACGGATCTTGCGGTTGCGCGGACGCGAGGGGCGGTTGCCCCCACGCGAGGGCGGGTTGCCCCCTCGCGAGGGCCCGACGCCCCCTCGCCTGGGGCCTGCCGCCCTTCGCCGAGGGCCAACCGCCCCACGCTTGGGGCCATCGCCCCTTCGCGAAGGGGCAACCCGCCCTCGCGTCTGACTTACGAGATCTCGCGAAGGGCCGACGGCCCCAGGCGAAGGGCGGCAGCCCCTTCGCGAGGGGAAATGGGCTCTCGCGAGGGGGCAACCCGCCCTCGCGAGGGCGCAGCCACCCCGCGCGAAGGGCAAACCGATCGCCACCTACGGTCGTGTCCTAACTCAATGGGGGTAGTCGAAGGGCCGGTAACCCGCTGCCCGGTTGCGCCCTCAAGGTTTTGCTGACGCAACTGGGCTCAGAGGGTCAGTAGCAGACCAGCGAGCAATCCGGGGCCACGCAGCAGAATTCCCCGTTGGGGCCGATGTTGTCGCAGTAGTCGTTGCACCAACCCGCCGCGCTCGGCTTCTCGGATGCGAAGTACGCCAAGACACCCTAACTCGGCCCAGCGCAGGCGCACTGCACTGAGCCGTCTGCGGAGCAGACGCCGACGTTAAGGCAAACAAGAGCTGCCGGCCCGCCGTTGTAGCACGACCCATCCACGAGAACTCCTCTGCAATACACCGAGCTGCATGCGCCGCAACGCCTGATAGGAAAAAGTCCAGCTTGCAAAGAGGGCCGGCTCTGCTCGGTCAAGGCCGGGAGCCGCGAAGCATTCTCAGAGCAAAGGGACGGATCCGCGGCGAAGGGCAGGATCGAAGCTGGTGACGATGGCGAGGCGCTCGCCTCAGCCGCCAGCGACGGAGCGGAAACGGAGATGAGAAGGAGTAGAGCAAAGAAACAACCCAAAATCCTCATGACCTGTAACCTCCTTTGTACGGGCGCCATCCCGCAGCCTGCGCATTCTAGCTCATCCTGAAGAGCTGCCTAGTAACCGATTGCTACCCACACCGAGTTAGTTAGGGCTCGTCACGGAGTAATTGTGTCATCTCCGCGTCCGGCCCAACGGGTCGGGAGAATGGAGCCCAGGGCTGAGGCCGAAGGCCGATGCCCTGGGAAGAAAACGCGTCCCCAATCGTTGCGGCCTGAAGGGTCGCGAGAACCCGGTTCGGCAAGACAGCTCTCGCGGCCCTTCAG
>DASWQX010000087.1:0-3676 GCA_036403495.1 Thermoanaerobaculia bacterium | reverse complement strand
GCTTGTGGAGAGGTGCCGCCGCCGCGTCCGGTCCGCCGCAACACCGCCTTGGCGCGCGCCGCCAACTCGCGCGGGCTGAACGGCTTGCTGATGTAGTCGTCCGCGCCGAGCTCCAGCCCCACCACCCGGTCAACCTCGCCGGCGCGGGCGGTCAGGAAGATGATCGGCACGTCGTGGCGCTGCCGGATCAGCCGGCAGACCTCGATGCCGCTCATATCCGGCAGGCCGAGATCGAGCACCACCAACGCCACAGGCTGCCGGTCGAGCAGCTCGACCACGCCCGCGCCGACCTCCAGGCGATGGCACTGGAACCCTTCCGATTCGAGGGCGTACTGGATGGTGTCGGCGATGGCCGGCTCGTCCTCCACCACCAGGATCGTCGGTTTGTCCATCAGCTCCTCTCCCGCCGGTTCCCGCCCCACCGGACGACCGCGAAATGCCCGGCCAGGAACAGCATCGCAACCAGCGACACCATCATGGCATGCTCGGCGTAGCGGCGGCCCGGATGCCCGTTCAGGAGCGGCGCCACCACCGTCATACCGAGATAGGCGCCCACCACCAGCAGGCCGACGGCGAATCCTGAGCCCTGTCTCGAAAAGATCCGGCCGAGCCCCGCGTAGAGCCCCCAGAGCGCGCCGAGATAGATCACGATCCCCAGCAGCCGGTGCAGTTGTCCGGGGTCGAGACCGGCCATCGGGCCGCGGCGGTAGAGCTCCACCGCGGCCAGGATGCGCAGGGTGTTGACGGCCAGCGTGAGGACGTATGCCCCCGCGAGCGAGGCCGCCCACCAGCCGAGCCGCGCGCCCTTCGAGCGCAGCCGGTGCGAAAAACCGAGCACGGAGACGGTCAGCACCAGGATCATGAAGTTCACCCCCGCGCAGGCCGGAGCGATGACGTACGAGCCCCACGGCCCCACCCAGCCGGCGGCGGGATCGAAGGTCAGCGTCTCGCCCCGCAGCCAGCCCACCGCGCGGGCCGTCGGCAGCAGGATCCACCCGAGGTCCGCCGCCGAGGCCCGGCTGTAGGCCAGCTTCAGACCGTAGCCCGCGACCAAGGCGGTTGTCCCCGAAAAAAAGGGCAAGGATCTCCATGGCCAGGACCTCATCTTGAAACCGTCTCCGTCGTCTCTCATCCCAGGCTCGCGCGCCGCAGCCAGGTCCGCCCGCAGGCCGTCAGGCCGAAGAGCAGGGCCACCATGGCCGCCAGCAGCGGCAGCTCGGGCTCGGGAACGCCGGAGGCGGCATAATCGGAGACCCCTTCGGGCATGGGGAGCGGCTGGTCGACGTTCTCCGCCGAGCCCTCCGGGTTCCGCACCTTTTCGTGGACCGCGACGAAAGAGGTGTACTGGGTCAGCAGCTCATACTTCAAGCCGAGGCCGGTGATCGCCTGGCGGGTCGCCTCGCCGTCGTCGCCGCGGGTGTCCTTCCGGTCATCCGCCAGCCGCGCCACCTTCGACCGCGCCCACAGGTAGCGGAGCGCCTGGTTCTCGGCGGCGGGCTTCGAAGCGGTCACGTCGAAAACCTTTTCATACCGCCCTTCGCCTCCGATGCCGGTGACGCGGATCGTGCCGCTCGCCTTGCCGCGGTACTTGCCGAACACCACCAGCGGGCGCTGCGCGAAGAGGTCGGGCACCGCCGACGGCTCGACGTCATAGGTCTGGAAATCCGGAGTTTCGACCGCCACATGCGTCAGCACCGGCGACCGCACGTACTCCTTGAACTTCGCCGCCGCCTCCTTCGCCTCCTCGGCCTTGGTGACGATGAACGGCTCGCCTTGGCCGGCGCGCGCCATGCCTTCGATCAGGAAGCGGTTGACCGAAGTGCCGATGCCGAAGGCGAACAGATTGGAGCGGTTCAGATGGCCCCGGATCTGCTCGAAGACGCCCGCCTCGGCGTCGACATATCCATCCGTGATCACGATCGTCGTGCGCGAGACGCCCACCGTCTCCGGCAGCGCCAGCGCGTGGTCCAGCGCCGCTCCCAGCTCGGTCTCGCCGCCCCCCTTTTCGCTGTCGATCGCCGCGATCATCTGCTGAATGTTCGCCTGCGTGGCGGGGAGCGACCGCGGCGAGAGCAGGCGCGAGGCACCGGAGAACAGGAGCACGTTGAAGCGGTCGACCGGCCGCAGGCCGCCGATCAGCTCGTTGATCACCACTTTCGCCGTATCGAGCGGAAAACCGATCATCGAGCCGGAGACGTCGAGCACGAAGATGTACTCGCGCGGCGGGATCTGCTTCGGCTCCACCCGCACCGGCGGCTGCACCATCAATAGAAAGAAATTCTCGTCCTGCCCCGGCTGCGCCGCCTTTCCGGACGGAGCCGAATACAGGATCAGCCCGGTCTGCACCTCCTTGCCGGTCAACCGGTAGCGCAGGATGTAGTCCCGGTTGCCCCCGTCGGCCTCGGCCGGATCGAGGTGCACCCGCGCCGTGTTGCCGTCCTCCCAGTCGACGTGTGTGCGGTGCGACGGGCTCAGCACCTCGTCGATCGGCATGCCGGCGGCGATCCGCGTCTCGATGTCGAACTTGTACTTCGGCGCCTCGCCCTGGTGCCCATAGGGGCTCTTCACCCACTTGGACTCGGCCGCCGTTGCCGTCGCCGCCGTCTCCTTCGAATAGCGCGGGCCGACCACGGTGGGGTAGACGAACTCGTAGGTGCCGTCGGTCGGCACCAGCAACTCGCTGTAGTGGAGCTCGACGCGGATCTCGTCCTGCGGCATGACGTTGGCGACGTTCATGGTGAACACGTTCGGCCGCTCCTGCTCCAGCAGCGCCGCGCTCTTCCCGGCCGCCTTCGCCGCCTCGAACTCCTTCATGGCGGCCTGCTTCTCGCGAATCTTGGCGCGGATGCGCTGATCGCCCACCTGCATGGTCATGCCGTGCACCGCGGCCCGCGTCGACGCCGGAAAGACGTACTTCGCGCTCAGCGGACGGCTCCCCTCGTTGCGGTAGACCTGGGTGACCAGGACGTCGGCGATCACCCCCGCGATATGGACGTCCGCCTTCGTCTCCTTCAGCGGCAGGCGGTCGACGGCCGGATCGCCGTTCTCGACGAAGAAATAGGGCGAAAGGGTGCGATCCAAGCTCGCATCCTTGTTCGGTTCCACGGCAACTCCGGAGCGCGCGACAAGGAGCGCCAACCCCAGACTCAAGAAGACTGCTTTGCAGGAAAGTCTCATTTCATCCTCCTCGGCGGGGAGGATCCCCGCCATGGAGCCAGTCTGCCGTTCACAAAGGGACAGCGTATGAACCGGGAGTGAAGGAGGGAAGAACTTCGGAAGACGTTGGGACGCGCGATTGCGGGTGTCGTACGCTAGTGTGGAGCACCTGAAGTCTGGGAACTTCTGGACTCTCCCCGCGAGGGAGAGGGATCTCCCAACCAGGACGAGGGGTCTCCCCGCGAGGGAGAGGGATCTCCCAACCAGGACGAGGGGTCTCCCACCGAGGGAGAGGGGTCTCCCAACTAGGACGAGGGGTCTCCCACCGAGGGAGAGGGGTCTCCCACCGAGGGAGAGGGGTCTCCCAACAAGGACGAGGGGTCTCCCACCGAGGGAGAGGGGTCTCCCAACTAGGACGAGGGGTCTCCCACCGAGGGAGAGGGGTCTCCCAACAAGGACGAGGGGTCTCCCACCGAGGGAGAGGGGTCTCCCAACTAGGACGAGGGGTCTCCCACCGAGG
>DASWQX010000086.1:0-5378 GCA_036403495.1 Thermoanaerobaculia bacterium | reverse complement strand
GGTCCGATGAATTCATGAGCCCCGAAGGGGCGACGGCGGCCGTCGCCCCTTCGGGGCTTGGGAACGATGGCGTGCCCTCCTGACCTGGGGCTCACGCCCCAGGCTACATGCCGCCGCCCCTTCGGGGCGGATCCAGAGGGGCAGGGATGAGGGCCTTTCACGGGTAATACCCCCGGATCGTCTTCACCTCCACCCCCGGCCGGTTCACCTTGAGGTCGACCACCCGGAAGCCGGGGTCGTTGCGGGTGCTGGTCGACTGATAGGCGATCAGCACCTGCGAGCGGAGCTCGGCTTCGATGCCGGCGTAGATGGCGGCGAGCTCCTCGGCCTTGCGGGGGAAGAAGGCGCGGCCGCCGGTCTCCTCGGCGATGCGGGTGAGCTTCCGCTTATCCACCTCGTCGCCAAGGCCGATCGAGTAGACGGTCACCCCGGCGCGGCGGGCGAAGTCGAGCGCCTCCTCGTAGCCGAAGCGGCTCCCCTCGTCGCGGCCGTCGGAGAGCAGGAGGAGGGCGCGGCGACCTTTGAGGCCGTTGAAGGTGTAGAAGGAGAAGATCAAACTGTCGTAGAGGGAGGTGCCGCGCTCGGCCTTCAGGCCGGCGAGGCCGCCGGCGAGGGTTTTGAGGTCGCGGGTGAACTTGACCACCTGCGCCGGGTGATCGTTGAAGGTGATCACCTCGGCGCGGTCCTTGGGGCGCATCATCCCCTGGAGGAACTGGAGCGCGGCGGCCTGCACCTTCTCCAGGTGGGGGGCCATCGAGGCCGAGATGTCGATCGCCACCGCGGCGTGGATCGGCAGGTCGGAGACGGGCTCGCAGCGCGCGATCTGCTGCCGGGCGCCATCCTCGCTCACCGCGAAGTCGCGGGCGGAAAGGCCGGCCGTCAACGGATGACCCTGGCGGTCGAGCACCGTGGCGTAGAGCTCGACGAAGTCGACGTTGATCTGCGCCATCTCCTCCGGCGCGTTGACGAACACCAGGCTTTCCGTGGAGCTGCCGTCGGCGAGGTAGGCGACCGCCCGCACGTAGGAGAGGCCGGCGCCCTTGGGCAGCACGACCGGATGGACCCAGGGAGGCTGGTAGAGCGTCGCGATCCGCGCCTCGTCGAGGTAGATCTCCACCCGTTCGAGCGTCTCCTCCTCGGGGATGTCGACCTCGGCGTGGGCGAGCAGGCTGCTCTCGTAGCGCTTCCCCTTCTGCGGCTCGATCAGGTGGACGCGGAAGCGGTTGCCGGTGGCGTTGATCTGGATCTCGTCCGCGGCGAGGGTATTGCCCTGCGCGTCGTAGGCGGCCACGGCGAGGGTGCGGGTGCGCGGCACGGTGCCGAGGTCGAGCTCGACGCTGAACGGAAGTGACCGCTTGGTCAGCACCGGCTTGCCGTCGAGCGCGAAGGTCACCCGGTCGATGCCGGGGCCGGTGGTCAGGGTGTCGAAGCGCTGCATGCCGGCCCGCAGCTCGCCGAGCGGCGGCACCAGCTTGATCGTGGTCTCGCCCGAGCGCAGAGCGGCGTCGGCCTCGGCGAGCACGCGCGCGGCCTCGGCCTCCTCGGGAGTGCGCGGCATGGAGGCCGCCGGCGCCGCGGTCGCCATCAGCGGCACGCTCAACGGCCGCTCCTCGCGGTAGAAGCGGCCGGCGTTGACGTCCTCCAGCTTGACGATCAGCGTGTAGTCGCCGGGGCGCAGAGGGCGCTCGAAGACCAGGGGGATCGCCTCGGGAGCGGCATCCGCGGAGGCCTCCGCCGCCGACAGGTCGAACTTGTAGCGGAAGCTGTCGAGCAGCTCGCCGTTCGCCAGCACCTCGCCGTTGAGCAGGAGGTTGTACGAGCGGGCCTCGCCGAGGCGCGCCTGGGCCGCGGCGCCGGGGGGAACCGTGACCACCCCCCGCACCACCGTACGGCTCTGCATCCGGCCGGGGAAGGCGAGGTCGAGCTTCGCCGGCAGCGGCGGCGCGCCGGCGGGGATGTCGGTGGAGTAGGAGTTGAAGGCTGACACCCACTCGGCGCCGGGGGGCTTCGGCGGCTGGTCGATCATCTGCTGGACGTAGATCCAGTCGGCGGCTTGGCCGAGCACCCACGCGATGCCGGCGAGGACCCTGCGGGCGTGCTCGTCGTCGCCGCAGCCCTTGTCGCCGGGGCTGGCGATCTCGCCCAGCGAGTGCTGGTCGCCGAGCGGACCGCTCTCGCCGGTGAACAGCACGTCGATCTCCTCCGCGGGCTCCCAGAGGCGGAACGGGCCGGCCGCCCATTTGCGGTAGAGGACGACCACGTGACCCTCCCGGAAGTGCTGGCTCGGCCCGTAGAACCAGACCTCGGTGGGGACCAGGATCAGCGAGCAGTTGGACTCAACCCGTTCGTCGGGGATGCCGTTGAGCAGCATCGCGCGGGTGCGGCCGTCCTTGACGCCGCCGAACATCGCCTTCGCCTGCTGGAGGCTGGCCTCCCAGGCGTCGCGGAACTCGTTGCGGGCGGTGCGCTTGACGGTGTCCCGCACCGCCCAGAAGCGCTCGATGAAGGCGTCCCGCTGATAGTCCTTGGCGAGTGCCAGGAAGGTCGTCCGCTCCTCGTCGGTGAGGATGATCTCGACCTCCTCCAGCCAAGCCCGGTAGGCGTCGGGGAGAGCGGCGATGGCGGCCTGCTGGGCTTTGGTGGGGGGGATGGCGGCGGCGGGCAGGACGCCGAGAAGAGCAAACAGCAGGATGCAGGAGGCTCGAAGCGCGCCTCGATTCATGGCGGGGTGATGAGGGCTCACGGGTAATACCCGCGGATCGTCTTCGCCTCCACCCCCGGCTTGTTCACCTTCAGCTCGACGCCGCGGAAGGTGTTGCTGCCGCTGGTGGTGTTGGAGGACTGGTAGGCGATCAGGTATTGCGAGCGCAGCTCGGACTCGATCGTCGAGTAGATGCCGGCCAGCTCGTCGACGTTCTTGAGGAAGAAGGCGCGGCCGCCGGTCTCCTCGGCGATCTTCTGCAGCTTGTGGTGCTCGGCGTCGTCGCCGAGGCCGATGGCATAGATGGTGACGCCGGCGCGGCGGGCGTATTCGAGGGCGTCCTCGAAGGTGAAGCGGCTCCCTTCGTCCTTGCCGTCGGTGAGCAGCAGCAGCGCCCGCTGCCCCTTGACGCCGGTGAAGTAGTAGAGGGTGAAGATGATGCTGTCGTAGAGCGCCGTGCCGCGCTCGGCCTTCAGCCCGGCGAGGCCGCCGGCGAGGGTGGGGATGTCGTTGGTGAACTTCACCGTCAGGTTCGGATGGTCGTTGAAGGTCACCACCGCCGCGCGGTCCTTCGGCTGGATCGTCCCCTGGAGGAACTGCACGGCGGCTTGGCGCGCCTTGTCGAGGCTCTTCTCCATCGAGGCCGAGACGTCGATCGTCACCGCCGCGTGGATCGGCAGGTTGGTCACCCGCTCGAAGCGGGCGATCTCCTGCTTGACGCCGTCCTCGCTGACCGCGAAGTCCTTCTGCTCGAGATTGGCGACCGGCCGCTTCTGGTGGTCGAGCACGCTGGCGTAGAGCTCGACGAAGTTGACCTCGACCTCGGCCATGTTCTCCGGCGCGTTGACGAACACCAGGTTCTCGGTCGAATTGCCGTCCGGCAGGTAGGCCACGGCGCGCACGTAGGAGATCTCCTCCCCCTTCGGCAGCAGGATCGGCTGCTGGTAGGGAGGCTGATAGGCGGTGGCGATCAGCGACTCGTTGAGGTAGAACTCGACGCGCTGGATCTCCTGGCCGTCCGGCACCGCCACCTCGGCGCGCGCCAGCAGGCTGCTGTCGTATTTCTTCCCCCTCTGCGGCTCGGTCAGCCGCACCTGGAAGCGGTTGGCGGCCGAGTTGACCAGCAGCTCGTCGGAGGCGAGCTGGCTGCCCGCCGCGTCGTAGGCGGTGGCCGAGAGCCGGCGCGGCCGGGGGAGGGCGCCGAGGTCGAGCTCGACGCTGTACGGCGGATGGCGCTTGGTCAGCACCGGCTTGCCGTCGAGGGAGAAGGTGACCTTGTCGAAGTCCCCCTTCGAGAGGGTATCGAAACGCTGCATGCCGATCTGGAGCTCGCCGAACGGGCGCACCAGCTTGAGCGTGTTGTCCCCCGTCAGCAGGGCCGAGTTGGCTTCCTGGAGGATGCGCGAGCTGGCGGAGTCCGGATCGGGGGGAGGCGCCGCGGCCACCTTGTCGGAGGAGGGCACGGAGACCGTCCGCTCCTCGCGGTAGGCCTTGCCGGAGTTGAGGTCCTCCACCTTCACGATTAGCGTGTAGTCGCCCGGCCGCAGGAAACGCTGGAAGACCAGCGGCAGCGATTGCTCGCCGCTCCCCGCGCCCCCGGCCCCCCCGACGCCATTGACGCCGGCGACGCTGGCGGCCGTGAGGTCGAACTTGTAGCGGAAGCTGTCGAACAGCTTGCCACCCTGCAACAGCTCGCCGTTGAGCAGCAGGTCGTAGGTGTGGGCGCCGCCGAGCGACGACTGGCCGGCTGCGGTGACCGGCACGCTGACCACCCCCTCCATCACCGTGCGGTTCTGGTAGCGGCCGGGGAACTCGAAGGTGAGCTTGGCCGGCAGCGGCACGGTCCCCGGGGCGAGATCGGTCGAGTAGGCGTTGAACGAGGAGACCCACTCCCCCTTCTGCTCGGAGGGCTTCTCCATCAGGCGCGCCTCGAGCAGGCTGTACTCCATCCCCTGGCTGTTGACGTAGCCGAGCGCGCCGGCGATCTTGTCGCCGTCGCGGCAGGCGCCGGCGATCCCCTGCAGGCTGTGGCCGCCGCCGTTGTCGGCGGCGCCGTTGGAGAACAGCGTGTCCAGGCCGTCCGCGGCGGTCCAGATCCGGAACGGTCCGGCGCCCCAGTGGCGGTAGAAGACCACCAGGAACTCCGAGTGGACCCGCTCGCCGCTGATGTAGTACCAGACCTCGACCGGCCAGATGACCCCCGCGCAGTGCGATTCCAGCCGGCTGACCGGCGGCCCGTTGAGCAGCAGCATGCGCGCGCGGTCGTCCTTCAGGGAGCCGAATTCCGACTTCGCCTCCTCCACCTTCTGCTCCCAGCGCTCCTGGAAGGTGTTCGTGGAGGTGTGGTAGGGGTTCCGCACCTCCCAGAACTTCTTGATGAAGGCGTCGCGCTGATAGTCCTTGTCGAGGGTGAGGAAGGTCGCCAGCTCCTGGTCGCTGATCAGCAGCTCCACCGTCTCCAGCCAGTCGCGGTACTGCTGCGGGAGCTTCTGGATCGCCTCCTTCTCCGCCTTACGCTCCGCCCGCGTCGGCTTCGGGGTGGCCGGCGCCCCCGCCGCGAACGCCGGGGCGCAGAGCGGGCTCAAAGTCAGGACGAGGAGGGAGAGGAGCGTCAGACGTCGCCTAGCGCGCATTCGTTCACCTGCCAGAAGAAACCGGGTTCAATCAAGGCAACCCG
>DASWQX010000085.1:0-2513 GCA_036403495.1 Thermoanaerobaculia bacterium | reverse complement strand
AGGCCGTGGATGGAGTAGTCGCCGTCCTCCGCCGGATCGGATTCGCCGTGGCCGCGGAAGTCGAGGGCGGCCGCCCGGCGATGGCGGCGCAGATGATCGAGCTGGAGCGCCCACTGCCCGCCGTTGCCGGCGAGGCTGTGCAGGAAGAGGACGGGCAGGGAGTCGGGGTGCTCCTCGGCGCCGCCGTCCCGGATGTAGAGATTACCCGCCGGGCCGGCGATCCAGAGGGATTCGGCCGGGGCAGGAGCGGGTTCGGGCTGGGGAGGCTCCGGCTCCCGCTCCGGATCGCCGCCGCCGCGCTCAGGCTCGGCGTCCTCCGGGAACACCGGCTGCCGGCTGGCCAGGACGGCCCCCAGAAAGCCCAGCGTGAGCAGGCCGAGGAGGGTCCAGAAAAGGCCTTTCGGGCGCCGCCGGCGCGTGTCGTTGGATCGTTGATACCGCCTCGGGCGCAAGCCGTTGTCCTCCCGCTCCGAACGCTAGCACGCTCCGCCGCCGGACGCTACGCGAGGGGCGGCCATGGGGCGGAAGGGTTGACATTCCTATTGCCGGTTGTGTATCTATGCTTTGCCCAAAGCCGGCAGCACCTAAGGCGAGGAGCAGCATTGCCTGCTCGTCCAGAGATGTTAAGCACCAGACGGGAGGCGCGTTTGCAGGGAAAGCGAGCAGGTTCCGCCGTTTTTACACCGATTCTTTCTCACCTCCGGCACATTGGACACGGGTCCAGCACGTTCTGCGTGGGCGCTTTCGCCCTGAGCCTGGTCAATCTTTCAACTCTCGGCGGCCAGCCTGCCGCCCCGGCTCAAGTTCCGCTCTCCCCTCCCGCCCTCCAAGCCGCGGCGCCCACCTCCCCGATCGCCCCTGCCGCCGCGTCGAAGCCGGCTGAAACCACGCCGGCTACAGCACAGGTTTCAACTGCAAACTCCGCGCCAATTTCTGCCGCAGCCGTGGCGGCGGCACCCGCGCCGGCTCCCGCTCCAGCGGTGGTCAAGGCCGAAGCTCCGGCCCCCCGTCCCGCTCCGACCGTGAACGACGACGTCGCGCGGCTCCGCAAGGCCGCGGATCTGCTGGTGAAGGTGAACCAGGCCCTCGGCGCGCCGCAGTCCCCGTACGGCAAGATCATCTACGACATCGCGATCCGCCACTCGATCAACCCCCACCTGGTGGCGGCGCTGATCCACGTCGAGTCCGCCTTCAATCCGCGGGCGGTCTCGCCGATGGGTGCCTACGGCCTGATGCAACTGCTGCCGGAGACGGCGCGGCGTTTTGGGCTGACCCGGAAGAAGGACCTGTTCGATCCCAAGAAGAACCTCGAGGCGGGCGTCCGCTATCTGAAGTGGCTGGCGGTCCGGTTCGACGGCGACACCCAGAAGATCCTCGCCGCCTACAATGCCGGCGAGGGGGCGGTGGAGAAGTTCGGCGGCATTCCGCCCTACCAGGAGACGCAGAGCTACGTGCAGAAGATCTTCGGTCTGCTCGGCGTCGCGTTCACGCCCGCCCCGGCGCCGCCCCAGCCGGTCGCGGCCGTCCCGGCCGCCCGGGACACGATCGCGGCCCGCTGAGGGGCCTTACAGAGGGGGGGCGGCGGTCACCAGCTCGACCCCCTTCGCCTCCGCCCCGAGCGCGACCGACTGCGGCAGGTGGCGGCCGTCCAGCCAGACGATCCGCTGGCCGGCCAGCTCGGCCTTCAACCGGGTCACCGCCCGTTCCAGCTTGAGGAGAGAGGAGATGTCGTCCGCCTTCTCCGCCCCGACGGTCCAGGCGGCCGTCCCGGGATCGTTCTCTCCATAGAGGCTCCAGACGAAGAGCGGAACGCGGATCGACTCCAGGTAGCGCCGCACCGTGGCGATGTCGTAGCGGCTCACGTCCTGAGCTTCCCCACCCAGTACCAGCACCACGGCGCGGCGATCGTTCTCGGCGGCGGCCTGGAGGCCGGCGACGGCCACCGCGTCCGCGATCCGCCGTTTCCCCTCCCTGGACTCCTTGAGCAGGCGGGAGTTGGTCAGGAACCAGAACAGCCCGCCGTCCTTGACGGTGAGCTCGCGCGACATGTCGAACAGCTCGGCCGGCACTTTCGAGCCATGGTACGGATTGCTGCCGAGCGAGAGGAACCGCACGCGGTCCTCGTCGGCGAGAGGCATTCTCGACTGCATCGAGGCGGCGGCCTTCCGTTTGCTCGACGGGATCAGCTTGTCGAGCACCTCCTTGCCGGTCGGCACGCGGACCAGGATGACCTTGGCCGGCCCGTTTTCGACCGCGGCGGCGGTCAGCGGCTGACCGTTCAGAGTGAACCAGCCGGCCAGCGCCGCGGGGGGCGGCAGGGTCGCGCCGGAATGCAGCCGCACGGGCACGGCGGTCAGCTCGGTGGAGACCTCGCTGCCGTACTGGCCGCCGTAGGCCACGTCGCGCCGGGCCGTCACCCCCGGCGGGAACCAGAGGTCGGCCGAGAGGACGTGCAGGCTCCCCAGATCGCGCGCGGGGAGCGCGGCTCTCCCCGTTTTGTCCACTTTCAGGGG
>DASWQX010000084.1:0-1975 GCA_036403495.1 Thermoanaerobaculia bacterium | reverse complement strand
TCGATCGGGCCGGCCGGGATGGACTGGCACACGGGCGTGCCGTGCTGCTGGCGCAGGTAGTTGCAGAGGTAGCGCGTGCCGCCCTTGTACTGCACGACCATCTTGTGGCCGCAGGCGGGTAGGCGCTACGACATTGCTGTCGAGCGCCCCCCTCAGAACCGGACGTGCTGATTGCTCCGCATCCGGCTCAAGCCTCTGCCGCTTTGTATCCCACCCGCTGGTGATGCCGGTGATGGCACCATCGATGCAGGAGGCGCAGGTTCCCCGTCTCGTTCCCGCCGCTTTGGTGGCGCGGCTTGGCGTGGTGCTCGTCCATTAGGCCGATGTCCTCGTCCGGGTCGAACGGGACACCGCACGCGGCGCAAGCATAGCCCTGGGTTCGGAGGAGGTCCTGCCGCCGTCTGGACAGGGAGCGAGCCTCCAATCTCCGCCGCCGCCGCTCGTCCCAGTACGGCCGTGCGTCGGGGTCCAGGGGACTGCTGCGTCCCCTGACCTTGATGTGGCGGACGATCTTGGTGTCGCTGTACCAGGGCAGCATGGCTGCCCCCGGCACCGCTGCGTCTGCGAAGTTCCACACCCGTGATCGGGTCGGCCTGAAGTAGCGGGCCTTGACCCATCCTTTGCTCTTCGTCGGGTGTCGCCGCCTGGCCCACGCCCACAGCATCTGCCAGACCCGATGGTCAGCATAGGAGAAGGTGCGGGCGGAGCAGGCGTGGCGGTAATACAGGGTCCAGCCCCGGATTACCGGAGCAAGGGCCCGCACCACCGCTCCGGCGGGAGCTTGTCTTTTCGCGTCGAGGTAGGCCTTGATCGCGCGCAGGTGCGCGAGAACCTTGGTCTTCTCCGGTCGGATCAGCAGCTTCCCGTCGCGGAACTTTCGGGCCGTGAACCCGAGGAAGTCGAAGCCTGCATCGATGGAGACGATGCGGGTCTTCCCGTGGTTCAGCACAAGCCCCCGGTCGGCCAGGAAGGCCTCGAGCCTGGGGAGCACATGCCGTTCCAGAACCTCCTTCGACGGCGCCGTCACGAGGACGTCATCGGCGTACCTGATCAGGACGACGCTCTTGTCCATCCCCTTCTTCGTCGCGGCCTTGACGGGGTTGCCGTCGCGGTCCTCGCCGCCGAAGAAGCGCTCCATCCCATCGAGGGCTACATTCGCCAACACGGGCGAGAGAATTCCGCCCTGCGGCGTACCGGCCTCGCTGGCGCGCCAGGCCCCCCTGTCGATCGATCCGGCCTTGAGCCAGCGTTCGATCGTCCTCGTGAAGGTCGGCAGCCTCGCCAGCAAGGGCCCGTGGGCGATGGCGTCGAAGCAGCCGGAGATGTCGGCATCGAGGATCCATCGGCTCGACCCCTTCTGGCCGAGCGCAATGAAGACCGCCTCGATCGCGTCCATCGTGCACCGCCCGGGCCTGAACCCGTAGCTGTTCGCCTCGAAGCGCGTCTCCCACTCGGGTTCCAGCGCCAGTTTGACGACAGCCTGCATCACGCGGTCTTTGACGGTCGGGATGCCCAGAGGACGCAGCTTGCCGTTGGCCTTCGGGATGTAGACCCTCCGGACCGGTTTCGGCTTGTATCCTGTGAGGTCCAAACCGCTCTCCAGCAGCGTCACCCGGTCTTCCGGCGTCCGGCACACCACGCCGTCGATCCCGGGTGTGCTCCTGCCCGCGTTCCGCTGGGTCACCTGTCGGATCGCCAGCAGCTTCGCGGACCGGGAGCGGACGAGCAGCTCCTGCAAGTTTTTCACTCGCGCGCCGTCGCCTGCCTTCGCGGCACGGAAGATCCGGTCCTGGATGCGCCCTACGACGGCCTCCGTTGCGGTCCAGTCCACGCTGGACCACGTCATCGGCTGTCGCCCGTCGGTCTGTTCGGCTCTCACCGTCTAACGTCTCCGACCGGCACTGGCGTCCAGGTCCATGGCTTCCGCTGAGACCTGCCGGAAGTCTGCGCCCTTTCGGGCCGGGTATCCCCCGCT
>DASWQX010000083.1:0-2854 GCA_036403495.1 Thermoanaerobaculia bacterium | reverse complement strand
CGCCAAGTACATCGCCCCCGAGAAGCGCAAGCAGATCGAGGCGGCCGCCAACCAGATCAGTTTCAAGTTCGACGATTACGACTGGAAGCTGAACGACGCCTCCAAGTAGGCGGCACCGCGAGAGAAGGAGATTCATGATCGGCCAGCCGAAGTCACTGAAGCGGGCGGTGGAGCTGTTCCGGGACCCGGCGACGGCCGAGAAGCGGCGGATCCTGGCGGCGCGCTGGGCGGAGCTCGATCCCGCCCTGCGCCTCTCCGGGCAGGGGCTCGGTCAGAAGGCGACCGGGTGCGGCGCCACGATCGGCATCCAGCCCCGCTGCGACTTCGCCTGCACCGGCTGCTATCTCGGCCGTGAGGCCAACGACGCCCCCGCAATGTCGACCGCGGCCGTGCTGCGCCAGCTCGACGAGCTCCGCCGCTGGCTGGGGCCGAAGAGCAACGTCCAGGTCACCGACGGCGAGGTGACCTTGCGGCCGGTCGAGGAGCTGACGGAGATCTTCCGCTACGCGCGGTCGATCGGGATCATCCCGATGATGATGACCCACGGCGACAACCTCCGCCGCCGGCCGGGCCTGCTCGAACGGCTGATGACCGAGGGGGGGCTGACCGAGGTCTCGATCCACGTCGACATCACCCAGCGGGGGCGGGACGGCTACAAGGCGCCGAAGTCGGAGCTGGAGCTGATGCCGCTGCGCGACGAATTCGCGGCGATGGTCCGCCAGGCGCGGAAGAGCACCGGCAAGCCGCTGCGCGCCGCCATGACCCTCACGGTGACCCAGGACAACCTGCCGCAGATCGCCGACGTGGTGCGCTGGCTGGTGCGCAACCGCGACGCCTTCAGCCTGGTCAGCTTCCAGCCGCTCGCCCAGGTGGGGCGCACGCGCAAGAGCCAGCGCGGGGTGACCGCCACCGACCTCTGGCGGGAGGTGGGTCGGGCCACCGCCGAGTTCGGCCTGCCGCTCGACGGCACCGGCCCGATGCACCTCGGCCACACCGAGTGCACCCGCTTCGTGCCGCTGGTCGCGCTGGCCCGCCCGGGCGAGGAGCCGCGGCTCTTCCAGGGAATCCGCGACACTCCTGAGGACGTGGCGGTGATGGAGGAATTCTTCGCCAAGGGGCTGGGGGGCGTGGCGTTCCGCGACGACCATTCGTTGGAGAAGGTGGCCCGCTTCCTCGGCATGGTGCGCACCGCTCCCGGCTGGATGCTCGGCCGCGCGCGGCGCTGGGTCGACGGCCGGTCGCGGAACGAGGCCGGCATCCCCCTCTCCCGCCTCCTCCTCGACAGCCTCCGCGGCCGGCTGCGGCTGGATGGCCTCACCCTGACCAGCCACCACTTCATGAGCCCGCAAGAGCTGCAGACGCCGGTGGGCCGGGACCGGCTGACCGCCTGCGTCTTCCGCCTCCCTTATAAGGGTGAGATGGTACCGATGTGCCAGATGAACGCGGACGGAGTGCGGGAGCGGTTCTATGCGGAGATCCTGGAGGGAGAGGCGATGGAGGGATCGGAGACGGCACGGTCCCTCCTGCCGGTAACCTATTGATACAGAAATCAGAACGGCACACCGCACTCGAGGGTGCCGTCTATGCACCGGACCCACTCGCACTCGCATGAGCCGTCGATACCGACGATGCAGTTGGACATGGTGCACATCGGGGGCACGGCCTGCAGGCGCGCGGACGACCCGGCGGCAACGAGCATGAAGAGGAGGGCGGAGAGGGTGAGGAGCATTTTTCTCATAGAGGTCTCCTTATCGATCTGACTCATTTTTTAGACTATACCAAGTTTCTTTAACGATCTGTCTGGATCAGCCTGGTAAAACGCCTCCAGATCCCCTCCGCATCGATCTCCCGGACCACCCTCACCTTCCGGTCACCCGCCCCATACTCCACCCACAGATTGCTGTGCAGCCGGATTCGGGTCTCCTCCAGATCCATCCTCGCCGGATCGATCGCGTAGGCTGCGGCGGCCAGATCGAAGACCGGAAAGCGGCGCGATCCCCGGCGGAGCAGGGAGCGGCGGCACCAGCGGACGGAGCGACGGCGCAGGAAATCCCCCACCGGGCCTTCGAGGTTCCGGAGCTCCCCGGGCCCGATCCGCAGCCGGCGAGCCACGTCGAGGGGGATCAGCGTCAGCGGCAGGTCCGAGGCGAAGACGGCCCGGGTCGCGGTGGGGTCCTTGGTCAGGTTGAATTCGTGGGGCCACCACGGTGGGAACCGTCCATGGGAGGTGAGATCGCTGCCGACGAGGACGGCCTCTTCGATCCTCCGGTCCAGGACGGTCGCGAGGTTGGTCAGCGGCCCCAGGGCGAGGAAACGCAGCGGTTCTTTCTCCCACAGACCCGCGCGATCGATCCGATCCGGCACCTCTCCCGCCTGGACGCCCCGCAGGTAGGGTCCGGAGTATCCACAAAGCGATCCCAGAGTCCGGTTGTTGCGGGCGGCCCGCGCCTCGCTCGTATTGCCACCGACGCTCGCCAGGGCCGCCACCGGCAGGCCGCTCCGCAGCAGGGCGGCGACGGCGAAGGCGTCGTCCACGTCCCCCCGGGGAGATCCCGCGGCATTATCGGTATCGATCAGCAGCATGGATTGATAGACTCCCCGGCGATGCCGCCGCTAGACCCTCGTGACCCTCGCCGGATCCACCCCGCTTGATCGCGCGCATCGCCGACTGGCTCACCGGCCTCGCCGTCTCCCGCCGGCGGGCGATCTTCTGGGGGGCCGCCCTGGTGGCGCTGCTCTCGCTCCTCTCGGCCTCCCGGCTCCGGTTCAATCCGGACATCCTGTCGCTGATCCCCCAGAACAACCGGGAGGTCAACGACTTCCGGGACGTCCTGCAGAAGATGGGGACGCTCGA
>DASWQX010000082.1:0-14265 GCA_036403495.1 Thermoanaerobaculia bacterium | reverse complement strand
GCGGCCAAGGCGCGCGGCTGGACGGTGGTGTTGGGAGGCCCCGAGTCGGCCAACTACCCCGAGGAGTACCTGGACCGCGGCGCCGATGTGGTGGTCCTGGGAGAAGGGGAGGAGACCCTGGCCGAGCTGCTGCCGGCGCTGGCGAAGGGCGGCCCCCACCGTGTTCAGGGCATCGCCGGCACGGTTTTCCGCGACGAGGCGGGGACCGTCGTCCGCAATCCGGAGCGGGCGCAGATCGCCGACCTCGACGCGCTCCCCTGGCCGGACCGCGAGCGGATCGATCAGCAGCGCTACGTGGACGTCTGGCGGACCCATCACGGCTCGGGCAGCGTCAACCTGATCACCGCCCGCGGCTGCCCCTACAAGTGCCGCTGGTGCTCGCACGCGGTGTTTGGCTACAGCCACCGCCGGCGGAGCGCCCTCGACGTCGCCGCCGAGCTGGAGCTGATCCGCGACCGCTGGCGGCCCGACCAGGTCTGGTATGCCGACGACGTCTTCACCATCAGCCACCGCTGGCTTTTCGATTATTCGGCGGAGCTCGACCGGCGCGGGCTGCGGCTCCCGTTCGAGACCATCTCGCGCGCCGACCGCATGATGCGTGAGGAGGTGCTGGCGACGCTCGCCCGCATGGGGTGCTACCGGATCTGGATCGGCTCGGAGAGCGGTAGCCAGCGCATCCTCGACGCCATGGAGCGCGGGGTGACCGCCGAGCAGGTGCGCTGGGCGACGAAGGCCGCGCAACGCCACGGCATCCAGGTCGGCATGTTCCTGATGTGGGGGTACGAGGGGGAGACTATGGAGGACATGGAGGCCACCGTCGAGCACGTCAAGGCGGCGAACCCGGACGTCTTCTTCACCACCGTCGCCTATCCGATCAAGAACACCGGCTACTTCGAGGCCGCCGCGGGCAAGGTGGTCGCCACCCGCGCCTGGGAGGAGGGGACCGACCGCGATCACGCCATCCGCGGCCGTCACTCGCGGGCCTTCTACAAGCAGGCCGATCGCTGGCTGCGCGCCGAGGTGGCATCGGACTCCGCCACCGCCCTCGCCGCCCGCCAAGCCATGGCCGCCCTCTCCGGAGACGTCGAAGCATGAGCCCCAACTCCCTGGGACCGCCGGCGTCCCCGCCGGCTCTAACTTCGTCTTTTCCCTTCGACGCCCAAGCCGCTGGCTACGATCGCGGTTTCACTCATACCCCCCTCGGCACCCTCCTCCGGGAAACGGTCCACCGCCGCCTCGACGCCCGCTTCGCCCCGGGGGACCGCGTCCTGGAGCTCGCCTGCGGCACCGGGGAAGACGCCGTCCACCTCGGCCAACGCGGCGTGCGCGTGCTGGCCACGGACGCCTCCGCCGCCATGGTCGAAAAAGCGCGGGCGAAAGCCGCGGGCCTCGGCGAGACCGTCGAGGTGCACCAGCTAGCCATCGAGGATCTCGCTACGCTCGACGGTCCTTTCGACGGCGCCTTCTCCAACTTTGGTGGTCTCAACTGCGTGGCCGATCCGGCCGCCGTGGCGTTGATCCTGGCCGATCTCCTGCGCCCCGGCGCGCCGCTCCTGCTCTGCGTCATGGGTCCGCTCGTTCCCTGGGAATGGGCAAGGCTTCAGTTCCGCCGCCTCCGGCGCGGCGGCGTCGCATGGCGGGGGATCACTGTCCACTACCCTTCTCCGGCGACCGTGCGGCGCGCTTTCGCTCCCGGCTTTCGACTTCTTCGCCTGAGCGCCGTGAACGCCCTGCTGCCGCCGACCGAATGGGAGGCCTGGGCGAGCCGCCATCCGCGCCTGCTCGCCGCCCTCGCCCGCTGGGAACGGCGGCTGCCGCTCCCGTGGCTCGCCGACCACTATCTGCTGGAGCTGGAGCGGCGATGACCGTCCTGGCGCCTGCCCCGCGGCCGGCCACGGCGCCTTCCGCGCTGCCGAGGACCGATCCGATCGCGCGGCTGCCGATCCTGATCCTCTATCCGCACAGCCGCTGCAACTGCCGCTGCCTGATGTGCGACATCTGGCGCGACACGCGGCGCGAGGAACTGACGGTGGCCGACGTCGAGCGCTGGCTCCCCGGCTGGCGCGAGCTGGGAGTCGAACGGGTAGTGCTCTCCGGCGGCGAGGCGCTCCTCCACTCCCACCTCTGGGATCTCTGCGGACTGCTGCGCGAGGCCGGGATCGGCATCACCCTGCTCACCACCGGCCTGCTGCTGGCGCGCGACGCCACCAGGCTCGTCCGCGTCTGCGACGACGTCGTGGTCAGCCTCGACGGCCCGCGCGAGGTGCACGACCGGATCCGGAACTTGGCCGGCGCCTACGACAAGCTGGCCGCGGGAGTCGCCGCCCTCCGCGACGCCGGCTCGGAGGTCGCGGTGAGCGGACGCTGTACGGTGCAGCGCGCCAATCATCGCGACCTGCGCGCCACTGTCCGCGCCGCCCATGAGATCGGCCTCGACCGCATCAGCTTCCTCGCCGCCGACGTCAGCAGCGAGGCCTTCAACCGTCCAGGGGGATGGGAGCGGGAGCGCGCGGTCGGGATCGCCCTGGGACCCGAGGATCTTCCCGCCCTCGCCGCCGAGCTGGCGGCCCTCGAAGGCGAGCACGTCGCCGACTTCGCGAGGGGTTTCATCGCCGAGAGCCCGGAGAAGCTCGAGCGCCGGCTCCTGCGCCACTTCGCCGCCCTGTTGGGAGAGGGGGATTTCGCGCCCGTCGAGTGCAACGCTCCCTGGGTCTCCGCCGTGGTCGAGACGGACGGCACGGTGCGCCCCTGCTTTTTCCAGCCGCCGCTCGGCAACTTGCAGGAGGCGGGCCTGGCGGCGATCCTCAACTCGGACGCGGCCATCGACTGGCGGCGTGGCCTGGACACGTCGCGAAATGCGATCTGCCGCCGCTGCGTCTGCTCGCTGGCGCTCCGGGAGGGTGCGGCGTGAAGCGCCACCGGATCGTCCTCTACAACCCGCGGGCGGTGTTCTTCACCATGCCGCTCGCTCTCGTCGCCGTCGGCTCCCATCTCGACCCCGAGCGCTACGAGGTGGTGATCGTCGACGCCCGCCTGGAGAGGGATCCGGACGCCGCCCTCTGCAGCGCGCTCGACGGCGCCCTCTGCCTCGGGGTGACCGTGCTCACCGGCGGCCCGATCGCCGACGCCGTCCGCGCCTCGCGCCTCGCCAAGGCCTGCCGCCCCGATCTGCCGGTGGTCTGGGGGGGGTGGCACCCGTCGATGTTCGGCCGTGAGTGCCTGGAGGAGGAGAGCGTCGACGTGACCGTGGCCGCGCAGGGGGAGATCACCTTCAACGAGATCGTCGACCGGCTGGCGGCGGGGGGGAGCGTCCGCGACCTCGACGGCTGCCTGGGCTGCGTCTATCGCGGCGCGGACGGCGCCGTCCATCAAAATCCGCCGCGCCCGCTCGCCGACCTCAACCGCCTGCGCCCGCACGACTACCGCCTGCTGCCGGTCGAGCGCTACTACGGCCTCAAAGGGCGGCGGCAGCTCGACTACATCTCCTCGCAGGGGTGCGCCTTCCGCTGCGCCTTCTGCGCCGACCCGTTCGTCTACAACCGCAAGTGGGTGGGGCTGGAGCCTCAGCGGATGGGGGAAGAGATCGGCGACCTCTGGGGGCGCTACCGCTTCGACGACCTCTCGTTCCAGGACGAGACCTACTTCACCTACGCGCCGCGGGTGGCGGCGGTGGCGGAAGAGTTTCTTCGCCGGAACCTGCCGATCACTTGGGCGGCGACGATGCGCGCCGATCAGGGGGATCGCTTGGCCGAGGACGTGATGGCCACCTGCCGGCGCTCCGGGCTCCGCCGCGTCCTGATCGGCGTTGAGTCGGGGTCGCAGGAGATGATGGACCGCATCCGGAAGGACATCAAGGTCGAGCAGGTGGTGCGCAGCGCCGAGAAGATCCGTCGCCACGGCGTCAAGGGGATCTTCCCGTTCATCGTCGGCTTTCCGGGGGAATCCGACGCCAGCGTGCGCGCCTCGCTCGACCTCGCCAAGCGGCTGCGCGCGATGTCGCCGGAGTTCGAGACGCCGATCTTCTACTTCAAGCCCTACCCCGGCTCGCCGCTCACCGACGACGCCGTGCGCGACGGCTACCGCCTCCCCGCCGATCTCGACGAATGGTCGCGCTTCGACTTCATCGGCTCCGCCGGTCCCTGGGTCAGCCCGCGGAAGCACCGCCTCATCGAGCGCTTCAAGTTCTACCAGGACCTCGCCGCCGGCACCGGCCGCCGGCACGCTCCCGCCCGCCTCCTCGCCCGCTGGCGGCTCGCCCACGATGCCTACGGCTGGCCGGTCGAAACGCTCTTCGGCCGCTGGCTTCGCCCGCAGCCGCAGCTCTCATGATCTGACTTACAGGCTCTCGCTCTGCGGCTCGCGCACCTTGAACAGCCTCTGGGCGAGCGCCAGCTCCCAGGGGGAGCCGTAGCGCCCGGTGCCGTAGCGCCAGCTCGCGAGGGTGCGCAGCAGCGCTTTCCCCCAGGCCGGCGTCCGGTGGTCCTGGACGGTGGGGAAGCGGCAGCCGAGAACGGTGGCAAAGTCGTTCACCCGGCGGCGGAGGCGGGCGTCGAGCCAGGGAGCGTCGCGGTGGCAGACGTAGTCGAGCCAGCGCTGCGTGGTCCACTCCTCGGGGGTCGCCGGCAGCTCGGGCCCCTCCGGGCCGTAGCGCGCGAGCATCGGCAGGCGGAGGCCGGCGGCGCGGGTCTGCTCGGAGGCCGGCTCGCGGCGGGGGGTGGGGCTGTAGAAGTAGAGGACCACCTCGCAGTCCGGGTGCGCGGCCTTGATCCGGCGGATGAATTGGAAGGTGCGTTCGATCTCACCTGCCGGATCGTCCGGGCCGCCGAGCACGAACGAGAATTCGGGGATCACCCCGTGCTCGCGGCAGCGGTGGGCCACCTCCAGCGTGTGCTCGACGCGCGATCCCTTCTTCATCCGCAGCAGCGCCTCGTCGCTCGCCGACTCGGCGCCGATGTAGGCCATGGCGAGGCGGCTGCGGCGGATGAGCTGCCAGGTGGCGGCGCTGAAGCCGGCCAGTGTGTCGGCGCGGGCGTAGCACCACCAGGGCATTCCGAGGCCGGCGAGCGCCTCCAGCAGCGGCACGCTCGCCGCCTCGGTGTCGAAGAAGTTGTGGTCGTAGAGCTGCAGCGAGGTGGCGCCCCAGCGGTCGCGCAGGGTGGCGCCGGCGGCGGCGAGGCGGGCCGCTCCCTGCAGGCGGGTGTGGCCGTTCCACATCGAGACCACGCCGCAGAACTCGCAGTGGTAGCGGCACCCCACCGCCGCCTGGTGGACGGCGGTGCGGCTCCCCATGAAGCTCGGCCGCAGGTACTGGCCGACGTCGCCGAGCCGCTCGTAGGGGAGCGGCGGCAGCTCGTCCGGCGGCCGCGCCGCGCGGTCGGCGGTATGCCGCACGCCCGCGCCGTCCTTGAAAGTGAGGCCGCGGATCGCCGCGGGCACGGAAGGATCGCGGGCCGAGGCGAGCGGCCCCGTGGGAGGTCCGGCGTCCGGCAGCGCCGCCAGCAGCTCCAGCAGGGTCTCCTCGCCCTGGCCGCGGACCACGTAGTCGACGTACGGTGCGTTGATCGCGGCGACGGGATAGAGGGTGGGGAAGTACCCCCCCCAGACGATCGGCACCTCGGGGCGGGCGGCGCGGAGGGCCGCCGAGATCGCGATCGCCGGCCCCACCTGCGGCCCCGGCATGACGCTGACGCCGACCACCGCGTCGGGCTCGGCCGCGAGGAAGCGCAGGGCCGCTCCGGCGAGGTCGGCTTCGACGTTGCCATCAAGGATCCGGTAGCGGTATTCCCCTTCCAGCACCGCGCCGAGCGCCAGCAGCGAGAGCGGCAGCCGGATCGAGCGCCGCGAGCAGATGCGGGGATTGATCAGCAGGACGGCGGGGCGCCGGGCGGTGGCTGCGGTGGCGGTCATCGCGGGCTCGCGCGGATCAGGTAGGCCGTGATCACCTCGTTGCCGAAATCCCGGCGGCGGACGGTTTCAATCTCCAGACCGCCCCTTCCGAGCGCCGCCAGGAGCGTCACGCCGTCGCCGTCGGTCGACAGCACCAGCAGCGCCTGCCCCGCCGGCGTCAGGGCCGCGCTCAAGCCCGCCGCGAAGCGCTCCAGGACGTCAGTGCCCCGCCAAGCGCGGTCAAGGTGGTTTGCCGGTTCGCCGAAGAAGAAGGGGGGATTGAACAGCACGAGGTCGAAGCACTCGCCGGCGACGGGGGTGAAGAGGTCCCCCTGCCGCGCCTCGATCCTCGCCTCCAGATGGTGGAGGAGAGCGTTGATGCGGGCGCAGCGCACCGCCTCCGGATTGACGTCCACCGCCACCACCCGGAACCCCCGCCGGGCGGCGAACAGGGCGCCGACCCCGCTCCCCGTTCCCAGATCGAGCACCCGGATTTCCCCCTCAGGGACCGGAGGCGTCCACGCGGCCACGGCCCGGGCCAGCAACGTGCCGGTGCGGAAGACCGCGGGATTGAAGACCTCCGGGAGCACCACCAGGGGGACGCCGTCGATCTCCTCCATCGTCACGCGCCCGAGCCGCCGGCGCAGCAGGGGGCGCCAGAGGCCATAGCCGAGGGAGGAGACGAAGCGCGTTGCTGAGTTCATAGGGACTGAGATTGGCCTCGTGTCGCGCCGCCCGCCCGGGCATCAATGCCCGGGCTACGCTTCAAAAACGAAGCCGGCTGAAGCCGGCTCGATCCGCTAGCGTACCGTTTGGCGCCGCGAGCCGGCTTCAGTCGGCTTTTCGCTTCCGTTGTAGCCCGGGCATTCATGCCCGGGCGTCGGAGGCGCCAACAGCTACGCGTACTATCCCTTGCCCCCGCCCGCCTTCTTGCCCTTGCCGCCGTCCGCCCGGCCGGGCGCGAGCCCGGCGTGCTTGAGGAAGCGCTCGGCGAGCTTGGGCGCCTCGCCCTCGAAGCCATGCCCTCCCGGCACCTCGACGACGGTCGCGACGCCGGGCGCCAGGCTCTTGCAGAGGCTCTTCAGCTCGACCTCGCCGTAGATGCAGAGCACACTCATCCCCTTGAGCGCCGGGACCTCCGGCGCCACCGGAATCTCGGGGCTCTGCGGCCGGTCGGTGATCCACCCCTCCGGGTGATAGTCGAACTGCGCGCCGCCGTCGAGGCCGATGAGCCCGACCACGCTGATCTTGGCGCGCAGGGGGGGCGGCAGCCGGTTGATCATGAACGGGATCACGTCGGCCCCCTGCGAGTAGCCGACGAGGATCGCGCGGCTCTTGTGCCGGGCGGCGAGGTAGTGTTCGAGGATCAGCGCGAGGTCCTTCGCCGATCCGTCGGGAGTCCGCGGCTTCCAGAAGTAGGCGAGCGAGGAGAGGGCGACCACCGGCACGCCGCGCAGCGAGAGCTGGTTGCCCATCTTGCGGTCGAGACCGACGTAGCCGCCGGAGCCGGTGACGATCACCGCCAGGGCGTCCTTCTCCGGCGCGGTCGCGGGGATCTCGATCAGCGGCAGGTCGCGGAGCGGTCCGCGCGCGTCCAGCTTCGTCTCCTCCTGCCGGTGCTTCTCGGCCACCAGCGCCATCGCCTGCGGCAACTGCTTCCTCCAGGCCTCCTGCGGCGCCACGCCCGCCGGCGCCGGGATCAGCTTGGCGCTGTCGATCGCCTTCAGGAAGTCGGTGGGCGCTCCCGAGGCGCACGCCGCGCCGGGGGCCTGCAAGAGCATCCAGGGGTTCTCGACCCCCTCGTTGGGGAGCACGCGGATCGCCGGCTTCGGCCAGTTCGGATCGGTCTTCAGACCGTTGCCGCGGCGGAACAGGTGATCGGACGCGATGACTGCGCAGAAGCCGTCGCTCACCGCTCCGGCGAAGGTGTGCGGGGGCGCCTCGGCCAGCGCCACGTAGACCAGCGAGGCGCCGCTCCCGGTCCCCACCAGCACCGGCTGCCGGTAGCTCGGCAGCCCCGCCTCGCGCTGGCCGATCTGGCTCAGCGACTCGAAGTCGACGGCGGGGAAGAGCCTCCCCTCGCCCTTGCCGGCGGTGGAGAAGTAGCGCACCGTGTCCACCTCGAAGACGATCGCGCCGGAAGCGACCAGCGCCTTCGCCATCGCCGCCTCGCGCTCGCCGAGCCCCTTGTCGCCCGAGACCAGGACCACCACCTGGGAGGGCTCGCCCGCGGGGCGGACGATCGGGATCGTGCCGAAACGGCCGAACTTGAACGAATCCACGGCCGCGTGCGCCATCGCCGGGAGCAGGCCGAGAAGCAGAACCAAACTGGAAAGACGTCGCGTCATCTTGCTGTCACCTCATCGTCGACTGGGGGCGAGGGGCTGCTGCGAGCAGCTCGTCGAGCGGCGCGGAAAGCCTACCATCTGGCGGTTCTGCTCCGAAGACCTCGCCTACGCCGGCACCTCGCCCACCTTGGACGGTCCGGGTACGGGCTTGGTGTGCTCCAGCGAGCCGCTCATCAGGACGGCTACGGGGCGGAGCGGGCCGACGTTCTCGCAGATGATCTTGATCGTCGAGGTGATCGGCACCGAGAGGATCATTCCCCAGGGCCCCCAGAGAAATCCCCAGAAGAGCAGGGCGATCAGGACCAGCAGCGGGCTGAGGTCGAGGCTCGACCCCATGATGCGCGGTTCCACGGCGTTGCCCATGACGAACTGCAGCGCGCCGTTGAGGATGGCGATCAGCAGCGCCGTGCCGGGCGGGAACTGGAGGAAGAGGAAGATCGTCGGCAGCCCCACCGAGATCACCGCGCCGACGCTCGGGATGTAGTGGGCAAGGAAGGTGAGCAATCCCCAGAGCAGAGGGAAATCCACCCCGAATGCCGCCAGCAGGGTGGTGACCAGCGCGCCCGTCGTGAGGTTGAACAGCGTCTTGGTGACGATGTAGCGGCGGACCCCCGATTCGATGTTGTGCATCATCGCCGAAACCCGTTCGGCGTTCTCCGGCATGGCCCGCCGCAGCTTTTCCGGGAACTCCTCGCTGCCGGCGAGCAGGAAGACCAGGAAGAGGAGGACCAGGAAGGCGTCGTTGAAGAACAGCAGGAAGGAGCCCACCGTCGCCGCCAGGAAGCCGGTCAGCGTGGACGCCTTGAGCACCTCCTGCCAGTTCCACTGCTGGATCCGCGCCTGGAGGCTGGGAAAGGAGGCGGTAAGCCAGCCGGTGGCCTGGGCGACCAGCTCTTTCGAGCGCTCCTGGTAGCGGGGAACGGCGGCGCTGAACGCCTGCGCGCTGGAATAGACGGCCGCTCCGAAGACGAAGAGGACGGCCGAGACCACGATCAGCACCAGCAGGATCGACAGCGCGGCCGGCACCCGGCGCCGGCGCAGGGCGGCGTTGAGCGGGCCGAAGATCCGCGACAGGAAGACCGCCACCACGAACGGCAGCAGGATCGGCTGGAGGATGTGGAGCACGAAGCCGACCGCGATAAAGACCAGGATGCCGAGGAAGATCAGGACCAGCTTGCCGTCACGCATGGCGGGGACCCTCTTAAGCGGGATGGAGAAGCTCCGGCCAGCCTAACACAGGCGCGCATCGGCCTCCCGGGCGCACAGGAGTCAGTGAGAGGCCCCGTACAACGACGAAGGAGGATCCCGATGCGAAAGACGCTCACCCTGCTGGCGCTCGCCGCCGCCCTCGCCCTGCCCGCCGAGGGCAAGGTCACGCGCTACCTGACCGGCAACGCGGCCGACGTGGTCGTGCCCCTGGCCGGCCCCGCCCACGATTTCGGTGGGGGCGGCACCGACGTCGACGCCGCCCTGCAGTGGATCATCGATCAGGTGCGCGGCTGCACGAGCTGCGCGACCAAGATCGACGTCGTGATCCTCCGCTCCTCGGGCGCGGACGGCTACAACGACTACATCTACGCGATGAACGGGGTCGATTCGGTCGAGACCCTGGTGATCACCAGCGCCAAGGACGCCAACACCGCCGCCGTGGAGACGACAGTGAAGAACGCCGAGGTGGTCTTCTTCGCCGGCGGCGACCAGTGCGACTACGTCAAGTACTTCAAGGGGACCAAGGTGGAGAGCGCGGTGCAGTCGGTCTACGCCCGCGGCGGCGGCGTCGGCGGCACCAGCGCGGGCCTCGCCATCCAGGGGGACTTCACCTACGACGGCTGCACCGGCTCGGCCGTGTCGAGCGACGCCCTCGCCAACCCCTACCACCGCACGATCTCCTTCACCTACGACTTCTTCCACTGGCCCAACATGGCCACCACGCTCACCGACGACCACTTCGTTGTCCGCGACCGCATGGGCCGGACGCTGGCCTTCCTCGCCCGCCAGATCCAGGACGGCAAGGCGACCAGCGCCCTGGGCGTCGCCGTCAACGAGGAGACCTCTCTGGAGGTGGACAAGAACGGCCGCGCCACGGTGGTGGGGGTCGGGCCGGCCTACTTCATCCTCGCCGATCACGCGCCGGAGGTCTGCCGGAGCGGCGTGCCGCTCACCTACTTGGGCTACAAGATCTGGAAAGTGCCCGCCGGCGGCACCTTCGACCTCCGGAACCGGCCGGCGAACGGCTTCTACCTGCGCAGCGTCAACGCCGGGGTGATCGACGCCAACCCCTATTGACGCGAACGACTGGCGAGGACGGACGAGCATGGATTGGCATCCGGCCGCCGACTCGTTGCATAATCTCGCCAAGAAATTCAGAGAGACCTCAGCGTCTCGGAGATTTGGGTCCCTTCGACCTTGAAAGGGGGTACAGCATGGGCAGGCGCCTCGTCCCGCGTCTCGCGCTCGTCGTCGCCGTACTGCTGCTCGCCTTGGCCGCTTTGCCGGCCCTGGCGCAGGAGCAGACGGGAGACCTCTACGGCACGGTATTCGATGAGCAGAAGCAACCGCTCCCCGGGGTGACGGTCACCGTCACCGGCGTGGGAGCCCCGCTGGTGCAGCAGAGCGATGCCCAGGGGAAGTTCCGCTTCCTCAACCTCTATCCCGGCGCCTACGCGCTGAAGGCGGAGCTCGAAGGGTTCTCCACGGTCGAGCGCCCCGACCTCACCATCAAGCTCGGCGGCAAGGCGAGCATCGAGATCACACTGACCGGCGCCGTGAGGGACGTCATCACGGTCACCGGCGAGAGTCCGATCCTCGATGAGCGCAAGATCGATCAGGGGACCAACATCTCGACCGTCGAGCTCGACAAGGTGCCGACGGCCCGCGATCCCTGGTCGCTGCTCAGCCAGGCGCCCGGCGTGCTGGTCGACCGCGTCAACGTCGGCGGCAACGAGAGCGGCCAGCAGTCGAGCTTCATCGGCGTCGGCTCCAATGGGCGCGACAACACCTTCACCGTCGACGGCGTCGTGCTCACCGACATGAACGCGGTCGGCGGCTCGGCCACCTACTTCGACTTCGGGGCTTTCGAGGAGGTGCAGTTCACTGTCTCGAGCGCCGACGTCACCGTCCAGACCTCGGGCGTGACGATCAACCAGGTGACCAAGCGCGGCTCCAACGAATGGCGGGGCAACGCGCGCTATCTGGACACCGACGGCAGCCTGCAGGCCAAGCCCCAGCTCCCGGACGGCAACAGGATCGACAAGGTCGAGGAGTACGGCGCCGACATCGGCGGTCCGCTGCTCCACGACCACCTCTGGATCTGGGGCGCCTACGGCGTCAGCGACATCCGCAACATTGTCCAGGGGGGCCAGCTCGACAAGACCAAGCTGGAAGACTACAACTACAAGCTGAACTTCCAGACCGGTCAGAGCAACTCGGGCGTCCTCCACTACTGGACCAACAACAAGCTCAAGTTCGGCCGCGGCGCCGGCCCCGACCGCGAGCCGGGGACGACCCACGACCAGACCACGCCGCAGGACATCTACAAGGTCGAGGACACCTTCCTGGCCTCCTCGAACTGGTCGATCACCGGCCTCTGGTCGCGCGACACCGGCAAGTTCACCCTGACCCCCGAGGCGGGCTTCGGGCCGCCCGACATCATCGACGCCGACGGCGTCCACCGCGGCACCGACTACGACTTCAAGCAGGACGCCACGATCGACCAGGGGCGGCTGGACACCAGCTACTTCTTCAACACCGCCGGCGCCGGCCATGAGCTGAAGTTCGGCGGCAGCTTCCGCGAGCAGGCGAACACCTCCGGCACCACCTGGCCGCACGGCAACCGCGTCTTCGCGGGCAGCCTGATCGGCCTGGACGGCGACCTGGCGCTGGTCGAGTTCCCGCGCGACCGGAAGAACAAGATCACCTCGGACTACGGGGCGCTCTGGGCCCAGGACACCATCTCCCTGAACAAGCTGACCGCCAACATCGGCGTCCGCTACGACCGCCAGTACATGAAGAACCTGGCGGCCTTCGACGCCGGCAACCCCGACGCCCAGGGGCTGCTGCCGCCGATCGATTTCAAGGGCAACCACGCCGGCGGTTTCAGTTGGAACACCTTCGAGCCCCGGCTCGGCATCACCTATGCGCTGGGCGAGAAGCGCCAGACGCTGCTGCGCGGCACCTTCTCCCGCTACGCCGAGCAGCTCGGCCAGCTCCCCCTGGCCACCCGCGTGAACCCGATCGGCTACAACTACGCCTACTTCTACTTCGAGGACAGCAACCACAACCTGGTCCTCGATCCCAACGAGGTCGGGTCGCTGCAGTTCGCCTACACCTACAACATCGACCCCAACAACCCGTCGGCGGTCCCCAACATCACCAATCCCAACCTGCGGCCGACGCTGACCAACGAGCTGACCTTCAGCATCGACCAGGGTCTCGGCGCCGACATCGCCGCCGGCCTCACCCTGACGTACCGCGACATCTACGACGTCCCGGAGGCGCGGACCCTGATTTCCGACGAGTCGGGCCAGGTGCGCGCCGCCACCCGCGACGACTACGTGCAGGTCGGCACGGTCACCGGCACCCTCCCCAACGGCCAGACGGTGACCAAGCCCTACTACGACCTGCGGGACGGCCTGACGCCGACCGGCGGCACCTACTACACCAACGGCGACCGCAAGCAGCGCTACGTGGGGGCGACCGTCAGCCTCAACAAGCGGTTGGCCAACAACTGGAGCTTCCGGGGGCACCTTACGTACAACGACTGGAAGTGGCAGATCGGCCCCAACTTCAAGAAGTACGACGACCCGACGGACACCATCAACGACTCGCTCGGCTTTCCGGACGACAACAGCGTCTTCTTCGAAAAAGAGACCAGCAACAAGGCCGACGTCTTCACCGGCTCGCGCTGGTCGTTTAACATGAACGGGATCTACCAGATCGCGCCGGACCGCCCCTGGGGCTTCAACGTCGCCGCCAACGTCACCGGCCGCGAGGGGTTCATCACCCCTCCCTACATCAAGAAGAGTGGCGTGGTGGGCAGCCGCCTCATCCAGCTCGCGGCGATCGACGAGTTCCGCAATCCCAACCTCTACCTGCTCGACGCGCGGATCGACAAGGACTTCCACTTCAACGACTTCAACCTGACCCTGAGCGTCGACGGCTTCAACCTGCTCAACGAGAGCTACGTGCTCCAGCGGGAGCGCAACGTCAACGCCGGCCGCTTCTATGAGGCCAACGAGCGGCTGAGCCCGCGGGTCTTCCGCCTCGGCGCGACCCTCCGGTTCCGGTAGGCCGCGGGTCCATCGGGAGGTGAAAACGCCGGGGGAGACCCCGGCGTTTTCGTCGGCGGGAAATTCCGGCCCCCCCGCCGGCTGTTTTCAGCCTTTGACGAGGATAGGACTACAATAGCCACCTATGCGCCCCCAGGCGCCTGACAAGGAGGTGCGAAAGTGCCCTACAGTGAGCTGCTGGTCCGGCCGATGCGCGAGGAGCTGTCGAGCGCCGGCGTGAAAGAGCTGCGGACGCCCGACGAGGTGGACGCCTTCATGAACGAGAAATCCGGCACCGCGATGCTGGTCGTCAATTCGGTCTGCGGCTGCGCCGCCGGCATGGCGCGCCCGGGCGTGCGCCAGGCCCTCGAGGGGGACCGCCGCCCCGACCGCGTCGCCTCGGTGTTCGCGGGCCAGGACCTGGAGGCCACCGCGCGCGCCCGGTCCTACATCCCCGACATTCCGCCGAGCAGCCCGTCGGTCGCCTTCTTCAAGGACGGCGAGCTGGTCTACTTCCTGCCCCGCCATCGCATCGAGGGGCGGGACGCCCATTCGGTGGCGCGCGACCTGACGCAGGTCTTCGCCGAGCATTGCGCGGTGCCGGCCACCTAGTATGGGCACCTTCCATCAGAACAAGGGTGAGCTGCACGGCATCACCGTGATCGTCGACACCACCGGCCCCGAGATCTTCGTGGGCCGGTGCGACGACATGGACGACCGCGGCATCTTCCTCCACGACGTCGACGTCCACCGCGACGGCGACG
>DASWQX010000081.1:0-4574 GCA_036403495.1 Thermoanaerobaculia bacterium | reverse complement strand
ACCGATCCGACCGATCCGTCCGATTGCTTCGGCAGCCGCCTCTACCGCACGGGCGACCTGGCGCGGCGCTTGCCCGACGGCACCCTGGAGTTCCTCGGGCGCATCGACCACCAGGTGAAGGTGCGCGGGCTGCGCATCGAGCTGGGGGAGATCGAGTCGGCGCTGGCGGCGGAGCCGTCGGTGCGCGAGGCGGTGGTGATGGCGCGCTCGGACGGCGACGCCCTCGGCGCGGTCAACCTCGTGGCCTACATCACTTTGCGGCAGGGAGAGACAGCGCCGGCGCTCGCCGATATGCGCGAGCGGCTTTCCAAGTCCCTGCCCGAGTACATGCTGCCGTCGGCCCTGGTGGTGCTGGAATCGATGCCGCTGACCGCCTCCGGCAAGGCCGACCGCAAGGCGCTTCCGGCGCCCGACCGGGCCGTCCGCGCCGAGGCGGAGCGGGTCCTGCCGCGCACCCCGCTGGAGCGCTTCCTGGCCGGCCTCTGGAGCGAGGTTCTGCGGGGCGTCGAGGCGGAGTCGCTGGGAGTGGGAGAGAGCTTCTTCGAGATCGGCGGCAACTCGATCACCGGGGCGATCTTCATCAACCGCCTGCAACGGGAGGTCGGCGAGATCGTCCACGTGGTCACGATCTTCGACGCGCCGACGATCGCGCAACTCGCCGCCTACCTGATTCGCGAGTACCCGCGGGCGGTCGAGCGGCTCTGGGGGCGGGAATCGCTGGGCGAGAGGAGCGCCGAGCAGGGGGCCGCCGGACGCGTGGGTGAAGAGGAGATCGAGGCGGTCCGCGCCCTGATCCGCACGCTCCCCGAGCAATCGGCCGGAGCGGCCCCGGAGCCGAAGAACCCACCGGCCCTCTTTGTGCTGTCGCCGCCGCGCTCGGGCTCGACGCTGCTGCGCGTGATGCTGGGTGGCAACCCGCAGCTCTTCGCGCCGCCGGAGCTGGAGCTGCTCAACTTCGACACCCTGGCCGACCGCCGTGCGGGGTTCCCCGGCCGCGACGCCTTCCGCCTGGAGGGGGCGCTGCGGGCGGTGATGGAGGCGCGGGGCGTGACGGCGGAGGAGGCCACGGCGCTGGTCGAGTCCTTCGAGTGCGAGGGGATGACCACCCAAGGGTTCTACCGCCGGCTCCAGGAGTGGATCGGCGACCGCCTGCTGGTCGACAAGACCCCCACCTACGCCTGGGACGCGGCGGCGCTGCGGCGGACCGAGGAGGCGTTCGAGGCGCCGCGCTACGTCCACCTGGTGCGCCACCCCTACGGCATGATCCACTCCTTCGAAGAGGCGCGGATCGACCAGATCTTCTTCTACCAGGAACATCCGTTCAGCCGCCGCCAGCTCGCCGAAGCGCTCTGGGCGCTGGCGGAACGGAACATCCTGGAGTTCCTGGCGGGAGTCCCCGCAGAGCGCCGGATCACGGTGCACTTCGAGGACCTGCTGCGCGATCCGGAAAGGGAGCTGCGGGCGCTCTGCGCGTTCCTGGGCATCCCGTACCACCCGGACATGGCGACGCCCTACAAGGAGAAGTCGGCGCGGATGACCGACGGCCTCCACGCCGAGTCGCGGATGCTGGGCGACGTCAAGTTCCACCAGCACCAGGGAGTGGATGCCGGGGTTGCGGAGCGCTGGCGGGAGGAGCACGCCGGGGACTTCCTGGGCGAGGTGGCCCGCGGCCTGGCCGCGCGGCTCGGCTACGAGCTCCCTGCGGGGCGCTCCTGGAGGCCGATCGAGCGGCGGGAGATCGTGCCGGGCGAGCCCCTGCCGCTCTCCTTCGCCCAGGAGCGGCTCTGGTTCCTCGACCGGCTCGACCCCGGCGCCTCGACCTACAACATCCCCAACGCGCTCCGCCTCTCCGGCGCGCTCGACGCCGGGCGGCTCGCCGGCGCCCTGGCCGAGGTCGTGCGGCGGCACGCGGTGCTGCGCACCACCTTCCGCGAGATCGCCGGACGGCCGGCGCAGGTCGTCTCGCCGCAGGAGAGCTTCGAGCTGCGGACCGAGCCGGTGAGCGCGGACGCCCTCCACGCCCGGGTCGCCCACGAGGTGGCCCTCCCCTTCGACCTCGCCGGCGGCCCGCTGCTGCGCGCCCTGCTCCTCCGCCTGGCGCCGGAGGAGCACGTGGTGGTGCTGACCCTGCACCACATCGTCTCGGACGGCTGGTCGATGGGCGTGCTGGTGCGCGAGGTGGCGGCGCTCTATGCCGGCCAGGCCCTGCCGGAATTGCCGATCCAGTACTCGGACTTCGCGCGCTGGCAGCGCGAGTGGCTTCAGGGGGAGGTGCTGGAGTCCGAGATCGCCTACTGGCGCCAGCGCTTGGCCGGGGTGGCGCCGCTGGAGCTGCCGGCCGACCGCCCGCGGCCGCCGGTGCAGACCTTCCACGGGGCCAGCCGGCCGCTCACCTTCGGCCGCGAGCTCCGCGACGGCCTCGCCGCCCTCGCGCGGCGCGAGGGGGCGACGCTGTTCATGGTGGCCCTGGCGGGCTTCGTCGTCCTGCTCGCCCGCTATTCGGGGCAGGACGACGTGGCGGTGGGGACGCCGAACGCCAACCGCAACCGCGCCGAGATCGAGCCGCTGATCGGCTTCTTCGTCAACACGCTGGTCCTGCGCTCGGACGCCGGCGGTGACCTCGCCTTCCGCGGCCTGCTGGCGCGGGTGAGGGAGAGCGCCGTGGGCGCTTTCGCTCACCAGGACCTGCCGTTCGAGAAGGTGGTCGAGGAGCTGCGCCCCGACCGCGATCTGTCGCGCTCGCCGCTCTTCCAGGTCATGTTCATCCTGCAGAACGCCGCCGGCGAGGCTCCGGAGATGCCGGGGCTGGCGGTCGCGCCGCAGCCCTTCCCGGTCACGGCGGCGAAGTTCGAGCTGACCCTCGCCCTGTTCGAGGACGCCGCCGGGGCGCTCGGTGGCGTGCTCGAATACAACACCGACCTGTTCGATGCCGCCACTATCAAGCGCCTGGGCGGCCACCTGGACGTGCTGCTGCGCGGGCTCGCGGCGGCCCCCGCAAGCCGGCTCTCGGAGCTGCCGCTGCTGACTGCTCCTGAGCGCGAGGAGCTGCTGGTCGCCTGGAACCGGACGGCGGTCGACTGGCCAGGCGAGACGCTGATCCATGAGCTCTTCGAGGCGCGGGCGGCGCTCCAGCCCGGCGCCCGCGCCGTGGCGTTCGGCGGCGACCGCCTGACCTACGGCGAGTTGGAAGCGCGCGCCAACCGCCTCGCCCATCACTTGCGGAGTCTGGGCGTCGGACCTGAGGTGCTGGTGGCTCTCTGCGTCGAGCGCTCAACCGCGATGGTGGTGGCTCTGCTCGGTATCCTGAAGGCCGGCGGCGCTTACGTGCCGCTCGATCCCTCACACCCTGCCGAACGGCTGGGGCTGATCCTGGAGGACAGTGGAGCCCGCCTGCTGCTCACCGAGGAATCGCTGCTCGGCGCGCTGCCGCCGAACAGGGCGCTGGTGATCCGCCTCGACGATCCGGCGATCGCCCTGCGGAGCCCCCTGCCGCCGGCGCGGCTCCTCGATCCGGAAGGGCTCGCCTACGTGCTCTACACCTCGGGCTCCACGGGGCGCCCGAAGGGGGTGGGCCTGCCGCACCGCGCGGTGGCTGGCTTCCTCCGCGCTATGGCCCTGCGTCCCGGCCTGGCGGCGGGCGACGTGGTGCCGGCGCTAACCACGCTTTCGTTCGACATCGCGGGGCTGGAGATTTATCTGCCGCTGGCGGTGGGAGGGCGCGTCGAGGTGCTCGGCCGCGAGGAGGCCGCGGACGGCGCCCTCCTGGCGCGCCGGCTGGCCGAGGTCGGCGCCACCGTGGTGCAGGCCACCCCCGCAACCTGGCGGCTGCTGATCGACGCCGGCTGGCCGGGGCTCCCCGGCCTCAAGGTGCTCTGCGGTGGCGAGGCGCTGCCGCGCGACCTCGCCGAGGCGCTGCTGGCGCGCGGCGCCGCCCTCTGGAACGTCTACGGCCCGACCGAGACCGCTGTCTGGTCGGCGGCCGGCCCCGTCGTCTCCGGCGAGGGCCCGGTTTTTCTGGGGAAGCCGATCGCCAACACCGACTTCTATGTGGTCGACCGCCACTTCGGCCCGGTGCCGGTGGGGGTGGCCGGCGAGCTGCTGATCGGCGGCGCGGGGCTGGCGCGCGGCTATCTGCACCGGTCGGACCTGACAGCCGAGCGGTTCGTGCCCCATCCGTTCCCGGGCGAAGGGCGGGAGGCGGGGGCGCGGGTCTACCGGACCGGCGACCTGGTGCGCTACCGCCCTGCGGGGGATCTGGAGTTCCTGGGGCGCATCGACACTCAGGTGAAGGTGCGGGGCTTCCGCATCGAGCTGGGGGAGATCGAGGCGGCGCTCGGCCGTTACCCGGACGTGCGGCAGGCCGTCGTTGCCGTCCACGAGGAGGGGGGCGACAAGCGGCTGGTGGCCTACCTCGTCGCCGCGTCCCCGCCGCGGGTCGAGGCGCTGCTGGAGCACCTGCGGCAGAGCCTGCCGGAATACATGATCCCGTCGGCTTTCGTGGTCCTGGAGTCGCTGCCGCTGACGCCCAGCGGCAAGATCGATCGCAAGGCGCTGCCGGCTCCCGGGGCGGCGGG
>DASWQX010000080.1:0-2797 GCA_036403495.1 Thermoanaerobaculia bacterium | reverse complement strand
ACCATGTCGGCGAGGCGGAGGACGAACGGCGCGGAGATCGTCGTGCGCTCGGCGAGCGTGCGGCGCAGGAAGGCCAGGGCCATGCGCGTGCTCTGCGGCGTCTCGAGCTGGAGGAGCGCCTCCTCGGCGGCGCGCACCAGGGCCAGCGCCCGCGCCGGATCGCCCCGCCGGAGGTGGATGGCGGCCTGGTCGAGCTTGACGTTGGCGGCCTGGAACCTGCGGCCGGCGGCGGCGAACCCCAGCTCGGCGGCCTCGAGGTCGCGCAGCCCCCCGGCCTCGTTGCGCAGGCCCGCCTGGATCCGTCCCTCGAGCCAGAGGAGGTCGAGCCGCTGCGCCTCGCCGGTGGCGAGCCGGTCGCGGTGGGCACCGAGCAGGCTGCGCGCCTCGCGGAGACGGCTGCTCTCGACCAGGAACCAGAGCTGGTTGTGGATGGCGGCGAGCACCAGCCCGGGCTCGCGCGACTCCTCCACCATGCCGAGCCCCCGCTGGGTGATGCGGAACGCCTCGCGCGAGCGGCCGGTGTGCCCCAGGTAGAGCCCCTTGGTGATCAGGACCCGCCCCGCCATGTGCGAGTCGTCCCGCTGCTGGTGGAGGGCGTAGGCGGCATCGAGCGCCACCAGGGCGGAGTCGTAGCTGCCCCGCGCCACCTCCAGGGAGGCCTGGAACTCGTAGAGACGGGCGCGGTCGCCGAGGTCGCCGGTGCCCTGCGTCAGCGTCTCGGCGGCGCGGTCCAGCGCCCGCCGCGCCTCGTCCAGATCGCCGGCGATGCGGCAGGCGTTGCCGTAGCCCGCCCAGGTGCGCCCGCGGAGGTCGGCCACCTGTGGGGCGCCGTACGTCCCGGCGTCGAGGGCGTCGGCGGCGAGGACGGCCATGCGCGAGATCCGCCGCGTCTCCTCCGGGCTGTCGTGCCGGAGCTCCCAGGCGCGCTGGAGCAGCGCCGCCACCTGCTCGGGCCCCTGCTCCCGCCCGCCCCGCACCAGCGCCAGCACCCGCTCGAAGCCCGCATCGTAGGCGTCCTCGGGGAGCGGCTCCTGCGACCGGCCGAGATGCCAGCGCGACGCCGATTCACTCCGGCAGGCGGTGCAGCCTCCGAGCAGGTGAGCGATGACGGCCCGCGCCGCTTCGCGCGGCAGCTCGCCCTTGGCGAACGCCGTGAGGTCCTGGGAGGTGAGATGCTGTTCCATGGCGGTTTTCCCCTCTTGCCCCGACAGGGGCCGATACCAAGGCAGAATAGGTGCCGAACCTTTCTACGCACATTACAAAACGAAGTTTCTCCGCGAGATCTTCCAGGCGTCGATTCTTTGTTCGTGAAGATGACTCCGTGAAAGGATTCTCCCATGCTTTCCGCCGCCACCATCCCCTACGACCCCGAAGAGCAAGATTTCACTCTTCAGGATCTCCGGGAGCACTTGGCCGCCCACCTCGCCGTCGAGTGCACGCTGGTGGAGTGGCGGGGGTTCTCGCTGACCGTGCCGCAGGTGCGGGTGGCGACCGCGGTGCCGCTGACCATCCAGATCGAGGACGACCCCGACTACGTGCCCGCCGAGCTCGCCGATCTGGCCGACCGCGCCGTGGGGCTCCTCTCCCCCGAATGGGTGGCGGCCCTCCGCCGCTGCGCGGCGAAGCTTGAGGTGATGGAGGCCGACCTCGCCGACCCTGAGCCGGACGAGGAGGGCACCCTCCACCTGGTCGCGTTGATCGCGGAAAGCCGGCTCGACCCCGGCCACCCGGACGTCGAAGCGGTCCTCGTCGAGATCGCCCGCTTCGTGGGGAGCCTCGCCTACGACAACGTCAACGACGAGTGGCTGGTGCCCGAATCCTGAACAGCCGCCGCTCTACTTTCCCGCCTGTTCCAGCGCTCGCTCCACCTCCCGCTCGAACGCGGCCCTCTCGCCCCGGTGCTCGCGGGCCTCACGGATGAGGCGAAGATTGTTGAGGGTAGCCCTGGGCTCCCAGGGCTCGCGGATGTTGGCGAGCGCATCGGAGAGAGCCTCGGTCGCCTTCGCCTCGTCTCTCGCCAGCACGGCCAGCTCGAGGCGGGTGGCGAAATCCCAGTAATCGGGCTGGCCCGCCGCGATCTTGCGTTCGACGGCGTAGCGCACGACCGGCAGGATCTCCTCGCGACGGGGGTCCGGCGGCTCCTTGATCTCCATCAGGCTCACCGTGTTCACCCCGGGATAGGCGTCCCGCCAGTCCGCCTCGAACCCTTTGCGGTAGGCCTCGACCGCCTTCTCCAGCACTCCGCGCGCCTTCAGGGTCTCGCCGGCCTTGCGGGCGGCGTCCCAGCGGTCCTTGTAGACGCGGCCGAGCAGGCCGTAGGTCTCGCTGCTCGGGCCGCGCTCCTCGATCAGCTTGCGGAGGATCTTCTCCGCCTCCTCGCCCTGGCCGTCCCGGTTGAGCGCGAACGCCCACTGCTCGCGCACCAGGACGGTCGCGGTCAGCGGCTTCGGCATCTTCGCCACCAGCGCCAGCATCTCCTTCCAGGCCTCGGCCGCCCGGTAGGAGAGGAGGAGGTCGATGAGCACGCCGGTCTCGATCGCCGCGAGATCGCCGAGCGACGCCTCGACCTCGCGCAGCGCCGAGGCTCCCTGCTTGCGCGCGGCGGCCAGCCTCTGCTTCTGCTCCTCGGCGTAGCGGACCTCGTCGCGGAAGGTGTCGGTGCGGCTGTGATCGACCTTGTCGGGATAGCCGTCGACGAGGGTGTAGAGGGGGCTGTCGGCGATCGGGTCCTGGACAGCGTCGGCCTTGGCCTTGCGCAGGCGCTCCACCAGCGCCGCCTTCATCGCCGGCACGTCGG